>NZ_JBDPNU010000017.1:0-53875 GCF_050468105.1 Fictibacillus sp. NRS-1165 | reverse complement strand
TTGTGTCTAAAAATACGGGGGCTAAACCGAAGTGGCATGTAAACGGGCGAAACCCGCACGTAAACGCAGCAAACCCGCATGTAAACACCAAAAGACAAAGGTAAGGCGCATAAAAATCTTCAAATACAATCTCCCTCATTCCACTTCTTGCCTACTTCTTCATAACTTCGCTGACACAGCCGCGAACCGTCATTTTTAGCCGCATGTACACTGTGCTTAGAACCATTTCTTTCCTTGTTTAGGCTGGGAAATGCTTTAAATTTTCAAGACAGACACGAACAAATTCAGGGGCACATACATTGAACTAGAGCCTAAACAAGAAACGAAGATTACTAAGGTACGAGAGTATAGAGCGGGAGAACTCTGGGAAGAATGGAGTAATGGAGGTGGATGAAAATGAAATCATCAATGCAACCAACAGGGGAATTGTGTTTAATATGCGAGGAGTATAAGGAGACCGGGATTCACATTTTACATCAATACATCTGTATGGACTGTGAGAAAAAAATAGTTTCTGCTGAAACGAATGACGAATATTACAAACACTATTTAAATCAATTAAGAAAATTAAAATTAGCGAATTCTTCCGTATAAACAGGCCGACAGGGCCTGTTTTTCTGTTTACAGTGAAAAGCAGACAGCATAGAGTTATGCTAAAATAGAAGGATAAACAGTACTTGATGTAAGAAAAAAGGATTATACATGATTAGAGAACAAAGAACTCCCTTATATGATGCCCTTATACGGCATAGCCATAAAACAAAATGGTCCTTTCATGTTCCAGGGCACAAAAATGGAACCATCGGCTTTAAAGACAGCGAAAACAACGCATTTGCCTCCATTCTTCCTATGGACGTAACGGAGCTGACGGGACTGGATGATCTCCATGAACCCTCTGAAGCGATTAAAGAGGCGCAGGAATTGACGGCATCTCTGTATGGTGCCCACTCCAGTTATTTTTTGGTGGGAGGAAGTACAGCAGGAAATCTCGTCATGCTTTTATCTGCTTTTCAAGAGAATGATCTTGTTTTTGTTCAGCGGAACTGCCATAAGTCAGTTTTGAACGGACTGGAGCTGGCAGGGCTTGAGCCGGTATTTCTTTCGCCCGGCGTCGATCCGGTCGGACAGTTTGCCACTGGGCTTACACTTGAAAGGGTGAAAGAAGCGGTAAGGAAGTACCCTGAGGCCAAAGGAATCATGCTGACGAACCCAAACTATTATGGATGGGCTGCAGATCTAAAGGAAATGATTCATTATTTGCATGAACACGGATTGATCGTGCTCGTTGATGAAGCTCATGGAGCCCATTTTGGCAGGAGCGAATGGTTTCCTGAGAGTGCAATCAAGTCTGGGGCTGATATGGTTGTCCACTCTGCCCATAAAACACTTCCTGCTATGACGATGGGGGCTTACTTGCATTGCAACAGTTTTCGCATGGATGAAAATAGGGTAAAACATTATTTACAGGCCCTTCAATCGAGTTCGCCATCGTATCCGATTATGGCCTCGCTGGACTTGGCAAGAGCCTACGTGGGCAGTCTTACTCCAGAGGATTTTAAGGCTATTAAAAAGGATGCGGAACACTTTAGGGACGCTCTGAACAGTATTCCTCAGCTGACGGTATTGAATTCACCCCGGGACTATGGGCTGGATCCTTTGAAAGTTACTGTACAGAGCACCACAGGCCTTACTGGTTATGAGCTGCAGGAGAAGCTGGAGGATAAGGGGATTTTTACGGAACTCGCTGATCCTTTGAATGTCCTGTTTGTGCTTCCTCTCGGCAGGATACCGGGTCTTGATGAATTGATTGAAACTATTCGAGGCGCTTTGTCAGACGACGTGTTTCACAAGAAACATTCCCGGCTTCCGTTACAGAGTACAGGGACAGGCATCAGTGCTCTTGCAGCTGGCTATAAAGAACTGCTGAGGATGGAAAGTTCAGAGGTATGGATCTCCCAATCTTCAGGCCTTATAGCTGCTCAGTCCATTGTTCCCTATCCGCCCGGCATCCCGCTGATCGCCAGAGGAGAACGGATTACGGAGGAAACGGTGAAAGAATATCAATATCTTTTAGCGCAGGGTACCCGGTTTCAGGGTGGACAAGGCAAAAAAATAATCGTATATGCTGAACAGAAGGAAGAGTAGATGTGAACGGACTATTTATTACGATCGAGGGCCCTGATGGCTCAGGAAAATCAACACAGATAAAAAAACTGGCAGGTTATTTAGAAAAAAGCCATATTCCATATATATTAACCCGCGAACCGGGAGGAACAGCGATCAGTGACAAGATCCGATCGTTGATTCTTGATCCGTCCCATCCCGAAATGACGGATGAAACGGAAGTGCTGCTGTACGCTGCTTCCCGGGCTCAGCATGTTAAAGAAAAAATCGTTCCGGCTTTGCAGGAGGGCAAACTTGTCCTGTGTGACCGTTTTGTCGATGCGTCCATTGCTTACCAAGCTTATGGCCTCGGCATCCCCGTTGAGGAAGTTAAGGCGATCAATCACTTTGCTACAGGAGGATTACAACCGGATCGAAGCTATCTGATTGATATTTCTCCTGAGGCTGGCAGGGAGCGCATGGTCAGCCGCTATAGTGGAGAAGGTCTCGACCGCATTGAGCAGAAACAGCTGGAATACCACGAAAGAGTAAGGACAGGATTTAGGAAAATTTATTCAGAAAACAAGGAGCGTTTTCTTCTTGTGGATGGAAACCAAACGATAGATCAAGTTTTTGATGTGATCAAAAAGGATATTCATCTTCTTCTAGCGAACCGATATAACTAATAAATCACAGGAGGGAAAACGTATGAAAATGATCATAGCAGTGGTTCAGGATAAGGACAGCAGCCGTTTGGCGGATGCGCTTGTTAAGCATGAGTTCCGTGCGACCAAACTGGCGACGACCGGTGGATTCCTTAAAGCAGGTAATACGACATTCATGATTGGTGTGGAAGACCAGCAAGTGGACCGTGTCCTGGAAATTATCAAAGAGAACTGCAAGAGCCGCAATCAACTGGTTGCCCCGGTATCACCGATGGGCGGCAATGCGGATGCATACGTTCCCTATCCTGTGGAAGTAGAAGTTGGAGGAGCCACTGTATTTGTTCTTCCTGTGGAAAGCTTTCAGCAGTTTTAATATGACGGAGGAGTAAAAATGAAAATTGGCCAGAATCCCCGCCCAATGATCGATCTGAAACAAAAAGAAGAAAGGCTCAGCGGCAAAAGCGGAGATGTGTTTGGAAAAGCTGTTGCGAGCCATCAGGAAAAGCTGCAATCCGATCAGCTCGGCACCCTATTGAAGGACGTGGAGAAGCAGGGGCAGCGGCTTGCTCAGTATCAGACCATGAGAGATTTTAGCCAATATAAACAGCTTGTGCAGCGTTTTGTAAAAGAAGTCGTTGATTTTGGCATGAATCTAAAACATAGCCGCGGCTGGAACAGCCAGGGAAGGCAGCAGACGACAAGGCTCGTTCAGGAAGTGGATGCCAAGCTTCTGGAAATGGCTGACCTGATGTTAAAGAAGGAAGAAAAATCAATCGGCCTGCTTGATAAGATCGGTGAAATGAAGGGGCTCTTGATTAATTTATATACGTAGGTGGGAAAAATGAGCTGGGAACAATTAAATGAAAGGCAGCCAAGGGTGGTAAAAACGTTAACGAATAGTGTTAAGAAAGATCGTCTCGCTCATGCTTATGTGTTTGAGGGGGGCCATGGAACAGGAAAAATGGATATGGCCCTGCAGCTCGCAAAAACTTTTTTGTGCAGGGAAACAACGAGTGTTGAACCTTGCGGTGAATGTAAGGATTGCAAGAGGATTGAGTCAGGAAACCACCCGGACGTTCATATCGTACAGCCTGAAGGGCAATCCATCAAAATTGATCAGATTCGTGGTTTGCAAAAAGAATTTGCTTATCATGGAATGGAATCGGATAAGAAACTCTACATCGTGGAACATGCTGATCGTATGACGGTACAGGCGGCGAATAGTCTGCTTAAATTTTTGGAAGAACCGACGTCTTCCACGATCGCCTTTTTATTAACGGAACAGGTGCATCGTCTGCTTGACACCATTCTGTCCAGGTCACAGGTTCTGTCCTTTTCTCCTCTTCCCCCAGAACAGCTGGTTAAATCTTTGCAGGAAGAAGGGATCTCTTTGCCGATGGCAGCTATGGCTGCCGCATTAACGAGCGATAAGTCAGAAGCGCTCGAAATTTGTAGGCAAGAGTGGTTTGCACAAGCACGAGACAAAGTGATACAATTAACTGAAGAGTTGAGGACTCGTCCCAGCCAGGTATTTGTTTCATTACAAGATAACTGGTTGTCGTTTTTTAAGGAAAAAGATCAGCTCGACAATGCATTAAGCCTTTTATTGATCTGGTACAAAGATCTTTTATTTATACAGCTTTCAGAGCCGGAGCACCTGGTATTTGTCGATCAGCGGCAAACGTTAGAGCAGCAAGCTCTACATACCTCACAGAAAAGAATCAGTGAGAAAATGCTGGCTATCTTAACAGCCAAGCAACGCCTAGGTGCAAACGTAAACCCCCAGCTCCTAATGGAGCAGCTGGTGTTACGATTACGGGAGGGATAAAAGCCTGTGTATGAAGTAGTCGGAGTCCGTTTTAAAAAAGCGGGAAAAATATACTATTTCGATCCTGGCGACCTTGATATCATAAAGGATACATTCGTAATTGTTGAAACAGCGCGCGGAATTGAATACGGTAAAGTCGTCATAGACAAGAAGCAAGTTGGGGAGAATGATGTTGTACTTCCTTTAAAAAAGGTAGTAAGGACCGCAAACGAGAAAGATATGCTCGCGGTCGATGAAAACAAAAAAGCTGCCCAAAATGCTTTTGAACTGTGCACGGAAAAGATAACTGAACATAAGCTTGACATGAAATTGGTGGATGTCGAATATACCTTCGACCGAAATAAAGTCATTTTTTATTTCACGGCAGATGGGCGCATCGATTTTCGGGAACTGGTTAAAGATCTTGCTTCCATTTTTCGGACGCGGATCGAGCTGCGGCAAATCGGAGTCCGTGATGAGGCCAAAATGCTCGGCGGCATCGGACCATGCGGAAGAATGCTGTGCTGTTCTACTTTTCTTGGTGACTTTGAACCCGTATCCATTAAAATGGCTAAAGACCAGAACCTTTCACTTAACCCTGCAAAGATTTCTGGGTTATGCGGCCGTTTGATGTGCTGTTTAAAATACGAAAATGATTATTATGAAGAAGTCAAAAGAGAGCTTCCGGATGTGGGTGAACAGATTGCCACTCCACACGGAAGAGGTCGCGTTGTTGGATTGAATATGCTCGAGAAACTTGTACAGGTCGAACTGCCGGAACTTGAGAAAGTAACGGAATATACAATTGATGAGCTCATGAAAGAAAAGGAATTATTTACGCAAGCTACAGAATAACGAGGTGGAAAGCACGTGGAGAAAGATCAGATTTTTTCCCGGGTGACCCATATGGAGCAGCAATTGGCAGCTTTAACGGAGCAAATTGGAGACTTAAAAGCAGACCTTGTCGCCTTATTGGAACAGAATCACAACCTGCAAATGGAAAATTATAATTTGCGAAGTGCTCTGAAGCCACAGGAAAAAAAAGGATCCAAATCCTCTGTTAAAAAGCGGCCACTGTCACAAGAATCGGCAGATATCGGGGAAGGCTATGACAACCTGGCGAGGCTGTATCAAGAAGGATTTCATATTTGCAATCTTCATTATGGAAGTGTTCGTACAGAGGGCGACTGCCTGTTCTGTCTGTCATTTCTTAATAAAAAATAAAGAGTCTTTCCAAAGGGGAAGACTCTTTTCTATGTCATCTGATTCAACAACCTATTGAGAAAGAGTGATGTAATGGAATACCTGTTAAAAGGAGACGAGCGGCTGGATTATCTCGTGGATGAATCGTTAAAGATCATTCAGAGCCCGTCCGTCTTTTCATTTTCTCTTGATGCGGTACTGCTGAGCAGGTTTGCCTATGTACCTATACAAAAAGGAAAAATCATTGATCTGTGTACAGGAAACGGTGCTGTGGCACTGCTGATGACACAGCGTTCGAAGGCATCGATTACTGGGGTGGAAATTCAGGAACGGCTCAGTGATATGGCTGGCAGGAGCGTGGAAATCAACGGCTTGCAGGACCAGGTTTCCATATTGACTGACAACATCATCAATCTTCCTGGAAAGCTTGGGACAGGTACGTTTGATACGGTCGTTTGCAATCCGCCGTATTTTTCCTCGGTCAATGAAAAAGATTATAATGAGAACCCGCACCTGGCAGTAGCCAGGCATGAGATTCATTGTACGCTTGAAGATGTGATCTCTGTGAGCAGCAGGCTGGTCAAACAGGGCGGCAAAGCAGCTTTTGTTCACCGTCCCCAGCGGCTCATGGACATTTTAAGCCTGATGAGAAAATACAGGCTAGAGCCAAAACGGCTGCAGTTTGTTTATCCAAAACCAGGCGGAGAGGCAAACATGCTACTTGTTGAGGGGATGAAGGATGGCAAGCCTGATCTTCATATTCTACCTCCACTGACCGTATACGGCATAGATAGGAAATATACAGAAGAACTGAAGAAGGTTTTCTATGGGAAATAATCAAATCAGGGAAGGAGGCGCTGTATATGATGTGGCAGCAGAATAGCTATCAGAGCCACGAAACAGGTGTACTCTACTTAGTTCCGACTCCGATCGGGAACTTGGAGGACATGACTTTTCGTGCGATACGGATTTTAAAGGAAGCCGACTATATTGGGGCAGAGGATACGAGACAGACGAAAAAGCTTTGCAATTACTTTGAGATTCAGACTCCTCTTTTCAGCTACCACGAACATAATAAAGAGGTGAGCGGCATGAAACTCATCGATCTGCTGAAAGAAGGCAAAACAGTGGCACTCGTATCGGATGCCGGGACACCGGCCATTTCGGACCCAGGGTATGAACTGGTGGTAAGCGCACTGCAGGAAAAGATTCCTGTTGTTCCGCTTCCGGGAGCGAACGCGGCATTATCGTCACTGATTGCTTCAGGCCTTAATACGAAGGACTTTTACTTTTACGGATTCTTGCCTCGGGGCAAGAAAGAAAAGAAAGAACAGCTTGAGCGGCTCAAATATTATTCATTTACAATGATTTTTTATGAATCTCCTCACCGTTTAAAGGAGACCTTATCCTTGATGCATGAGATCCTTGGTGACCGGAATGTTTCGATGGCGAGAGAACTGACGAAGAAATATGAAGAGTTCATCAGAGGTCCGTTAAGGAAAATGATGGAGTGGTCCAAGGAAACGGAGATCAGAGGAGAGTTTTGTCTGGTGGTTGAAGGATCGTCCGAGAAGAGGGAAGAAACAGCCGAATCTCAGTGGTGGGATACTCTGACTCTTGCCGAGCATGTACAGCATTATATCGATGAAGAAGAACTGAAGAGCAAAGAAGCAGTAAAAAGAGCGGCGGCGGACCGAAATCTGCCAAAGCGTGAGGTATACCAAGCCTATCATATTGAAAATGAAAACTAAATGCACAAAAAAAGGGCCTCCTGTGTTCAGGAGGCCGTTTTATGTTCAAACCTTATTTTGCTGTTTGAAGTTGTCGTTGAAGTTCGTTCATGATTTCTTTTGCACCTTCTGGGCTAAGAATGATTTTTCCGCCAGCAAGTGAATAGTTGTCATCAGAAACTTCCCCAGTTACTGCACAAGTCATATTAGGCTTGTATTTTTTTAGGATGATGCGGTCATCGTCAACATAGATTTCAAGTGCGTCTTTTTCAGCAATTCCAAGTGTGCGTCGTAATTCGATTGGAATTACCACACGTCCTAGTTCATCAACTTTACGAACAATACCTGTAGATTTCATTTTAGTAATCTCCTCCCGAATAGTAGATATTTTAATGCCTAACTATTATTTATATATATAATCGTCAGAAATCGGCAAAATCTTACGGATTCATCATAACAATATTTCCAGATTGGGTCAACTATTTTGCAAACAAAAATTTCTATATCTATTTACCCGTTTTACTATAAGTTCAATCATTTCATATTATCTTAACAAACAGGTAAAATCAGGTTTAGAAATTTATTCTTGTTTTGCAAAAAAATTACTGGGAATTATTCTTGATAAATTCGTCATTATTCGACAAAACTGACTTTTAAAAAATACTCTCTTAGCCTATTCTTCACCGTACATCCTGTTTACCTTGACATGACTTTACGGGATTAGGTATATTTTGAGTGAAGAAAAGAGCATAATGAAAGTATTTACATAAAGTGATTTCGCACCTGTTTTGTATTTTATGTCCCAGAACAAACATTTTTTTACACTTTTCATAGAACTGACAAATTTGATAGGCGCAATGTTCGGTCACTTTTTCCTGTAAATAAAATGTCCCTCCTTCAGCAGGGGCTTTTTTCATAGTTTATTAAATTTTTAAACGGAGGAATCCATTATGGGAGAAAAAACATTTTATCTAACAACACCTATATATTATCCAAGCGGAAAACTTCATATCGGCCATGCCTACACCACGGTAGCAGGCGATGCGTTAGCAAGATATAAGCGCTTAAAAGGCTATGAAGTGATGTATCTGACTGGAACGGATGAGCATGGACAAAAGATTCAGCAGAAAGCGGAGGAAACCGGAGTAACACCGCAGCATTATGTAGATGAGATCGTAACAGGGATCAAGGACCTTTGGCAAAAGCTCGATATTTCCTATGATGATTTCATCCGTACGACGGAAGACCGCCATAAAGAGAGTGTGGAAAAAATCTTTAAGCAGCTCTTGGATCAAGGGGATATTTATCTTGGAGAGTATGAAGGCTGGTACTGTACGCCGTGTGAATCCTTCTTCACTGAAACTCAGCTCGTCGACGGTAAATGCCCGGACTGCGGAAGAGAAGTAAAGCGTGTGAAAGAAGAGAGCTACTTCTTTAAAATGAGCAAATATGCAGACAGGCTCCTTCAGTTCTATGAAGAGAATCCGGAGTTCATTCAGCCTGAATCCCGCAAAAATGAAATGATCAACAACTTTATCAAGCCAGGATTAGAAGATCTAGCGGTTTCGCGTACATCTTTCGACTGGGGTGTGAAAGTGCCGGGCAATCCGAAGCATGTGATCTATGTTTGGATTGACGCTCTCTCCAACTACATTACAGCGCTCGGTTATGGATCTGGAAACGATGAAAAGTATAAAAAATTCTGGCCGGCAAATGTTCACCTTGTAGGGAAAGAAATCGTCAGGTTCCATACGATTTACTGGCCAATCATGCTGATGGCACTGGATCTGCCGCTTCCTAAAAAGGTCTTTGCCCACGGCTGGCTGCTCATGAAGGACGGAAAAATGTCTAAATCCAAAGGAAACGTAGTCGATCCGGTGACTTTGATTGACCGTTACGGTCTGGATGCGCTGCGCTATTATCTTCTCCGTGAAGTTCCTTTTGGTTCTGACGGTGTCTTTACGCCTGAAAGCTTTGTAGACCGTGTGAACCATGACCTTGCCAATGACCTCGGCAACCTTGTGAACCGAACAGTGGCGATGATCAATAAGTACTTTGACGGAGCCATTCCTGCCTATGAAGGGAACGTAACAGACTTTGATCAATCCCTTGTTGATTTTGTTCAGACCACTGTTAAAAAAGCGGAGGATTCCCTAGAGAACATGGAATTTTCTGTAGCCTTAAGCAGCATCTGGCAATTGATCAGCCGCACGAATAAATATATCGATGAAACACAGCCATGGATCATGGCGAAAAATGAAGAAGAAAAAAACGCCTTGGGCGCAGTAATGTACCATTTGGCGGAGTCGATCCGTATTGTTTCTGTATTGATACAGCCATTCCTGACTAATGCGCCTGCGAAAATATGGGAACAGCTCGGGATTCAACAAGGAGAGCTTACAGATTGGAATACCGTCTATGAATTTGGTAAACTGCCTGCGGGAACGAAGGTACAAAAAGGGAATCCTATCTTCCCTCGTCTGGAAACAGAGGAGGAAGTGAGCTATATTCAGCAGTCAATGGGCGGTGCACCCGCGGCAGCGCAAGAAGAGAAGACACCAGAAGTCATCGTGGAAAAGGAAGAAACAGATGAGATCTCCATCGATGATTTTATGAAAGTGGATCTTCGGGTGGCTCAAGTGGTTGAGGCAGAACCGGTGAAAAAGGCAGACAAGCTATTGAAACTGCAGCTGGATCTTGGGTTTGAAAAACGACAGGTGGTTTCAGGTATTGCAAAGTATTACCGACCGGAAGACCTGGTGGGGCAAAAAGTGATTTGTGTGACCAACCTTAAACCGGTAAAGCTCCGGGGTGAACTATCAGAAGGCATGATATTAGCTGGCTCTGCCGGAGATCAGCTGACTTTGGCAACCGTGGATCAAAGTTTGCCAAACGGTGCAAAAGTCAAATAAAGCAAGCATGTAAGGGGAGCCTAATAGGGCTTCCTTTTTTCATTTATCGGTGTAAAAAGAGGTGTGTAATTTCCAGTATGTAATAAAACTGTAATGCAATTGTTATCCAGACGACTTGGTGTTATAGGACAAAGGTATGATAAACTGTGAAAGTGTTAATAGGAGGGCTTTCTTCATGTTTGATACACACGCACATTTAAATGCAATTCAGTTTGAAGAGGATCTGGAAGAAGTAATACAAAGAGCTTTGGATGAAGGAATTTCACATATTGTTGTTGTTGGGTTTGACCGGCCGACAATTAAAGGCGCTATAAAGTTGGCTGATACATATGATTTTATCTATGCAGCTGTAGGATGGCACCCGGTAGATGCGGTGGACATGACACCGGAGGATTTACAATGGATTGAGGAACTCGCATCTCACCCTAAAGTGGTGGCTTTAGGCGAGATGGGCCTGGATTACCATTGGGATAAATCACCGAAGGATGTTCAGAAAAAGGTCTTTTGCCAGCAGATTCAACTGGCTAAGAAAGTGAAGCTCCCGATTATTATTCATAATCGCGATGCCACACAGGATGTCGTTGATATCCTGAAAAGTGAAGGAGCCGAGGAAGTCGGCGGAATCATGCACTGTTACAGCGGCAGCCTGGAGGTTGCGAAACAGTGTATGGAAATGAACTTTTACATTTCTTTTGGAGGACCTGTTACATTCAAGAATGCCAAGAAACCAAAAGAAGTGGCGAGGGAGATCCCACTGGACCGGCTTCTCATTGAAACGGATTGTCCTTACTTAAGCCCCCATCCGCTGAGGGGCAAGCGAAATGAACCATCGTATGTAAAATACGTGGCAGAGGCTATCGCTGAATTAAGAGAGATGCCTTTGGAAAATTTAGTTAAAAAAACGTCCGACAATGCTAGACAGTTATTCGGCATCAATCGCTGACCGATAATGTCGAAAAGAGAGAAAAACAAGCAAAAAACATTGTAAATCCAGCAAAATCTACAATAGGGAAGAGGAAACTGTCGAACGTTTTTTCTTCCATTTTTACCCTTTTCCCTTACATAATTGGGCTTGTGTAATTATTTTGCATAAGAGGGGGGATTTGACAACAAATTATTCAACGATTATACTTCAATCCTTGTAAAGGGGGAATGGATGACATGAACAGGAGCAAGAATAAGCTTTTTTACGATTTCATTACGAAAAAGCTCGTATTGACTGCTGCGGCAATCATCGTTCTGGCTGTAACAACAGGTTTCGTTAGCTATGAAACTTCGAAAACCGATGTTATGATCATGGTTGATGGGAAAGAGAAATCGTTTAGTTCACATGCAGAAAATGTTAGGGATGCACTTTCTGATTTCGGAATATCGGTTAACCGCCATGATGAGGTGGAACCAGGACTAAACGAGCCGCTCAAAAACGGCATGAAGATTGAATATACATCTGCACATAAGATCAATTTCACGCAGGATGGAGAAAAACAATCGGTTTGGTCAACAGCCAGCACAGTTAAAGAATTTTTAGGCGAACGAAATATAAGCGTCAACCAGCATGATAAAATTAAGCCTGGTTTAGATACGCCGCTCAAAACTCAGCAGCATATCAACCTTCAGCAAGCTGTTCCGGTGAAGCTTGTGGATGGAAAAAAAGAAAAGCAAGTTTGGACCACTTCGACTACGGTCGCTGACCTTTTAAAGCAAAACCAAGTGAAACTAGGAGATCTTGATCGGGTAGAGCCCGCTGAAGAGACGGACATCAAAGACAACATGAAGGTTAATGTCATCAGAGTAGAAAAGGTCACCGATGTAGTGGAAGAAGATACGCCATTTGCTACCGTCACCCGCAAAGACGGAAAACTGGCAAAAGGAAAAGAAAAAGTGGTAGAACCGGGCTCTAAAGGCCGGGTATCGAAAAAGTATGAGGTCGTACTTGAAAATGGGAAAGAGGTTTCCCGAAAGCTGAAGAGCGAAAAAACATTGGAAGAAAGCTCAGATAAAGTAATTGCTGTCGGCACAAAGCCGAAACCTGTTACGGTTTCACGCAGCAAGAGTGCTCCTTCGGGAGGCAAGGAACTTTATGTTACAAGTACCGCTTATACAGCGAACTGCGCCGGATGTTCAGGCAAGACCAGGACAGGCTTGAACCTTCATGCTAATCCTAACGCAAAAGTCATTGCCGTTGACCCAAGCGTCATTCCGCTTGGAAGCAAAGTGTATGTCGAAGGATATGGCTATGCGATCGCTTCTGATACAGGTGGCGCCATCAATGGAAACCGGATCGATGTTTTCTTCTCCTCTCAATCTCAGGCTACCAAATGGGGAAGAAAAACGGTAAGAATTAAAATTATTAAATAAGCTATACTCCAGGTATTGTAGAGAAGCAGGGGAACTGCATCATGCCCGCAGAAGCGGGTACGGATGCCTATCCTCTGCTTTTTATTTTCCTTACAGAAAAGTAAGGGTATACTAGGAAGTAGTTTTTGCATGACCTGGGAGGAAATCATGAAAATTAAAGAAGTAATCGTGGTAGAAGGAAAAAGTGATACCATCGTGATCCAGAATGCGGTCAATGCGGACACCATTGAAACAAACGGTTCAGAGATCAGTGAGGAGACGATAGAACGAATCAGGCTTGCTCAGGAAAAAAGGGGAGTTATCGTGTTTACGGACCCCGATTATCCGGGGGAGCGGATCAGGAAGATCATTTCAAACCGGATACCCGGCTGCAAGCATGCGTTCCTTCCCAAAAAGGAAGCGATCGCAAGAAATAAACGAGGAGTTGGAGTGGAACATGCCTCCAAGGAATCGATAAGAGAAGCACTGCGTCATGTGAAAGAAGAATATATAGAAGAAACAGAAAAAATTTCATGGAACGATCTCGTATCTGCCGGCCTCGTTGGTGGGGACAAGGCAAAGGCTCGAAGAGAAAAGCTTGGAAAAAGCTTGAAGATCGGCTATATGAACGGAAAGCAGCTGCATAAGCGATTAATGATGTTTCAGATCACTGAACAGCAATTTGCTGACGCCATGAAGGAAATTTTACAGGAGGAGCGGGAATGATGAAGGATATCTCAAATCCGCAAAGTACAAAAGCCATATTAAAAAAACATGGCTTTACATTTAAGAAAAGCCTCGGTCAAAATTTTTTGATTGACCGTAATATATTGAATAATATCGTAGCTCAAGCTGATTTAACAGAGGAGTCTGGCGCCATTGAAATCGGACCGGGAATCGGTGCATTAACAGAGCATATCGCACGCCAGGCAAAAAAGGTCGTTGCTTTCGAGATCGATCAGCGTCTGCTCCCCATCTTAAGCGAAACACTGGGGCCCTATCCACACGTAAAAGTCATTCATTCTGATATTCTTGAAGCCGACGTTTCTCAAGTGATCGCGCAAGAGTTTCAGGGGATCGAAGATATTATGGTAGTGGCAAACCTTCCTTACTATGTAACCACACCGATCATCATGAAGCTTTTAACAGAGAAACTTCCGATTCGCGGAATCGTTTGTATGATTCAGAAAGAAGTAGCGGACAGGCTTGCAGCTAAACCGGGAACAAAGGATTATAACTCCCTCTCGATCGCCGTTCAATACTACGCGAAAGCAGAGACGGTTCTTAAAGTGCCTAAAACGGTGTTTGTTCCGGCACCAAACGTGGATTCCGCTGTGATCAGGCTGACGCTTAGAAAAGAGCCCCCTGTTCAGGTAAAGGATGAAGACTTTTTCTTTGAAGTGATTCGGTCGTCATTTGCCCAAAGGAGAAAAACACTTTGGAACAACCTGCTGAACAACCTTCCATTAAAGGAGAAGCGAGAGCCGCTTGAAAAGGTATTTGAGAAGATACAGATTGATCCAAAACGCAGAGGCGAGACACTGACCATTGAAGAATTCGCAAAACTGGCGGATGCTTTAGCGCCCATCCTAAAATGAGACTCATGTTTCAAGTCCCGGTATCATATCTTTAAAAAGGATGATGTAACTGGGATTTGTACTTTTCTCCAAACAGGGGGAGTTCGATGAAACTTGAAATCGGATCAGTGGTTGGCAGAATGTCATATCAATGTGACCTATTGTTTCGTATCGTAGGGTTTAATGAAGATAAAACAGTGGCTGATCTCGCAGGAGAAGAGATGAGGCTGATTGCTGATGCCCCAGTCGCTGATCTTGTAGCCATGTCGCCGCAGCAGCAGCATGAGAGACGGCAGGCCGGGCAGGAAAAAGAAGAGTCCTCTTATAAATTGTTCAGACAGGATTACTACCTGCTCAGGCAAAAGAGGGAATACCTGTCAACAAACGGCTATGAGTATGATCAATCTTATTTTGAGCTGCCGGGCCGGGTTCTTCATGTAGATGGCGATCCCCTATATCTGAGCAAATGCCTGGAGCTCTACAAACGGCTAGGTGTTCCTGTATACGGCATCCATCTGAAGGAAACAGAGATGCCGGATAAAGTGCCAGCACTCGTCGATGAGGTTCGTCCCGATATTCTGGTTATCACCGGTCACGATGCATACATGAAGAGCAAAGGATCGATAGATGATATGCAGGCGTACCGGCATACTAAATTTTTTGTAAGAACGGTTAGAGAAATACGGAGAAAATACCCTCAGCTGGATCATTTAATGATTTTTGCGGGAGCCTGCCAATCCCATTTTGAATCATTAATAAAAGCGGGCAGCAATTTTGCGAGTTCGCCGGCAAGAATTAATATCCATGCCCTGGATCCTGTCTATATTGTTTCCAAAATCAGTCTCACCTCCTTTATGGAGCACGTAAACGTCATGGATGTGCTGAGGAATACCCTTACAGGACGGGATGGGCTTGGCGGGGTCGAATCAAAAGGATTCTTGCGGACTGGCATGCCGATTAAATCACAAACCTATATTCAATAAGGGATCTCCAGCGTATTTTGCTGGAGGTTTTTTGCTTCCGAAAAAAAGATTCTTGGCAGCTATACATACTTTTTACAATTTGCAACATAATAAAAGTGAAAAAAGGATAATTTTTCATTGACATTAGAACTTCATAATTGCTATAATTTTAGTTTTAATTTGACAAAAAGTAGCGATTTGTGTTACAATTTGTCTAAGTGAGGTGGAGCCGATATGAGTAAAACAATTGTGGACATTAGACGAATTTTAGAGTCTAACGTGGGTAAGAGACTTTCTCTAAGAGCCAACGGAGGTCGTCGCAAAACGATCGAACGACTTGGCACTTTAGAAGAAACATACCCTGCCGTATTTATTATTAAACTGGATCAGGACACCAACGCTTTTGAACGTGTTTCTTACAGCTACGCTGACGTATTAACAGAAACCGTTGAACTAACTTTCTTAGAAGAATCCCAGGTGGTTAGCGGGCAGTAAGAAACCTTACTGCTTTTTTTTTGTCTGTTTTCCATAAAGGAAGGCACGGATAGCCAATCACTGATACATAACTATTGAAACATAGTAAAATACTACCCTTATCGCTTATTTTTGAGAGGGGTATTGCATCATGAGCAGAAGACGTGGAATGATGTCTGAACAATTCAAGATGGAGCTTGCAAAGGACCTTGGATTTTATGATACTGTCCAACAGGAAGGCTGGGGCGGAATCAGGTCAAAGGATGCAGGCAATATGGTAAAGCGCGCCATTGAAATCGCGCAGCAGAACCTGTCCCGACAGCAATAAAATATGCGAGACGCCGGAGCCATGCTCCGGTTTTTTAGTATGGAATACACGGTTTCAGCAGATCGCGCTATTCAATATAGTGGCTCCTTCCGTTTTATGATAGTATCAAGTTATCTTAATAATATAGGGGAATCTTTATGAATGATAATAAGATATCCATCAAGGCTCCGGCAAAAATTAATTTGTCATTGGATGTTCTCGGTAAACGGGAGGATGGGTACCATGAAGTAAAAATGATCATGACGACGGTAGACCTCTCCGACCGAGTGGAACTGACACTGCTTGAGGAAGATCGGATCACGATTGAGTCGACTGGAGGATTCGTACCACTCGATCAGCGGAACCTGGCTTTTCAAGCGGCCCTGCTGCTCAAAAAGACATTTGGGGTCAAAAAAGGCGTAGGGATCCACATTTCAAAGCATATTCCAGTTGCCGCTGGCCTCGCAGGGGGAAGCAGTGATGCGGCCGCTGCGTTAAAAGGGCTGAATGAGCTCTGGGAGTTAGGGCTTTCCTTGGATGAACTCGCTGTCCTAGGGGCGAAGATTGGTTCTGACGTGTCATTTTGTGTGTATGGCGGTACGGCCGTCGCTTCAGGAAGAGGGGAACATATTCAGCATATTAAGGCTCCTCCGCCATGCTGGGTTCTCCTTGCCAAGCCGCCGATCGGTGTATCGACCGCTGAAGTGTATCGCAGGCTCGATACTGATTCCATTGATCATCCGGACATTGAGGCCATGATTCGTGCGATCGAATCAAACGATTATGAAGGAGTCTGCGGAGAGCTGGGCAATGTCCTTGAAACGGTGACTCTTCCACTTCATCCGGAAGTTAAACAGATCAAGGATCAAATGCATCGACTCGGCGCAGACGGGGTGCTCATGAGTGGCAGCGGCCCCACGGTTTTTGGCTTATTCCAGCACGAGTCACGCGTTAATCGTGTGTACAATGGGCTAAGAGGGTTTTGCCATGAAGTTTACGCTGTACGTTTGCTTGGCGAAGGCCAAGAAGACTTTAAAGGTTAATGTTCTTACGGGAAATTTCATTTGTTGTTGATAAAAAACGTATGAAAATGGTATATTAACTTCAAATATTCGGTTTTTGGAGGATCAGGATGAAGTTAAAACGAAGCGGAAGAATGGTTGACTTAACAACGTACTTGCTGCAGCATCCCCATCAGTTGATTCCATTATCATACTTTGTAGAGCGGTACCAGTCTGCCAAATCATCCATCAGCGAAGACTTGGCCATCATTAAAGAAAATTTTGAGTATCAGGGAATTGGTTCTATCCATACGGTGGCCGGTGCAGCGGGCGGCGTAAAGTTTATCCCATCTGTTTCTGAAGGTGAGGCAAAAGAGATCATAGAGGAACTGACCGGGATGCTGGAAGATCCAGAACGGCTTCTTCCCGGCGGGTATCTTTACTTAACGGACATTATCGGCAATCCTAATCTTGTCAATCAGGTCGGACGGCTATTCTCCTCTGTGTTTTCACATCAAAAGATAGATGCGGTAATGACGGTTGCAACAAAAGGTATTCCTTTGGCATATGCAGTGGCCTCGCAGCTGAATGTTCCTGTCGTAATCGTACGCAGCAACAGCAGAGTGACGGAGGGGTCCACTGTCAGCATCAACTATGTATCCGGTTCGACAAAACGCATTCAAACGATGGCGCTGGCGAGAAGAAGCATCCAGAAGGGTGCCAACGTGCTCATTATTGATGACTTCATGAAGGCCGGCGGCACGATCCGCGGAATGATCAGCCTGATCAAGGAATTCCAGGCGGAAGTGGCAGGGATCGGTGTGCTCGTAGAAGCACAGGATGGAGCAGAGAGGCTCGTTGATGATTATGTGTCATTAACCCGGCTTGCCAGTGTGAACGAAAAGGAACAGAAGATAGAGGTTGAGGAAGGAAACTACTTCATTCAAAAGGAGAAGAGATAAATGAACAAGGTACAGACGGCAAAAGCACCTGCAGCAATCGGACCATACGTACAGGGTATGGTTGTGAATAATCTTTTTTACAGTTCCGGCCAGATTCCATTGACCGCAGAAGGAACGATGGTGGAAGGCGATATCGCCGCACAAACCCATCAGGTCTTTAAAAACCTTCAGGCTGTATTGAAAGAAGCAAACTCTTCACTCGAACAAGTGGTGAAAACAACCGTTTTTATCAAGGATATGAATGATTTCGGAACCATTAATGAAGTATACGGCGAATATTTCTCAGAACACAAACCTGCCCGTTCTTGTGTGGAGGTTGCCCGTCTGCCGAAAGATGCGCAAATTGAAATTGAAGTCATTGCTTTAGTCAGGCCATAAAAGATAAGAAATATAGGGAAATAGCCCCTTTTTAATTTTAAAGGGGCTATTTTTTATTTTACGCAATTTTTTAAAAATTTTTATTTTATATAGAAGGATTTTAAAAGAGAATGAAGAAATGTTGTTATACGTTCTTATTTATGGAAAAAGGTGGTGTTTGGAATGGAAGTGACTGATGTAAGACTTAGAAGGGTGAATACGGAAGGACGTATGAAAGCGATTGCTTCGATTACGATTGATCATGAGTTTGTAATCCATGACATTCGAGTAATCGATGGGAATAACGGAATGTTCGTTGCTATGCCTAGCAAAAGAACGCCGGATGGTGAATTCAGAGATATCGCTCACCCAATTACGTCCAGCACACGCGAAAAGATTCAAAACGCGGTGTTGACGGAGTATCACAGAATGGGTGAGATGGAATCTGCTTTTGAAGAAGCAGGGGCATCCTAATAACGTGAACAAAAGAACTCCTTCATCTAAGAGGAGTTCTTTTTTTGTGGCGTTTTCTGCCTGTAACTGTTTTAATCTAACGGACGCGCGCGGTCCGGTCTCTGCCATAGGATTGGAGCTTTTTAACAATAGATTGACAAATCCTTCACACTCCTTGAAATGACTGTGATTATAGGATATATTCGTAAGGGAATATCAGCAATGTAAGAATAAAATAATAGTGGAGGTCATTTATGAGTAAACGCTTCGCAGTAGTGTTAGCTGCAGGTCAAGGAACGAGAATGAAATCCGGTCTATATAAAGTATTGCATCCTGTCTGCGGCAAACCGATGGTACAACACGTGGTCGATCAGATCTCTCAATTGGACATGCAAAAGATTGTAACGGTAGTGGGTCATGGAGCCGAAAAGGTAAAGGACCAGCTCGGAGACCGTTCAGGATATGTACTTCAAGAAGAACAACTAGGTACAGCTCATGCAGTCATGCAGGCAGATGACGCCTTGTCAAAGGAAGAAGGCATTACGCTTGTCGTATGCGGCGACACTCCTCTGATTACTGCAGAAACGATGCAGAAGCTGATCGATGAGCATCAAGCTACGAATGCGAAAGTTACCATCCTCACCGCAAAGGCAGAAGACCCTGCAGGATATGGACGTGTACTTCGCAATGAAAACGGCACAGTTGAAAGAATTGTTGAGCACAAAGATGCAAGTGACGAAGAAAAGAAAGTACAGGAAATTAATACAGGAACCTATTGCTTCGATAACCAGTCTTTATTTGAGGCTCTTTCTTCTGTCAATAATGATAACTCTCAGGGAGAATACTACTTACCGGACGTGGTTGAGATCGTAAAGAAAAAAGGTGAGGTCGTAGCGGCTTATCAGACTCCATCTTTTGATGAAACGCTTGGTGTCAACGACCGCGTAGCTCTCTCTCAAGCAGAGAAAACGATGAAAAAACGAATCAATGAAGGGCACATGAGAAACGGTGTAACCATCGTTGACCCTGAACAAACGTACATCTCGTCTGATGCAGTCATCGGAAGAGACACCATCCTTTATCCTGGGACAATGATTAGTGGATCATCTGTCATTGGAGAAAACAATATCATTGGTCCGAACAGCGAAATTAAAGACAGCAAGATCGGAAATGGAAATACGATCAAACAGTCCGTGGTTCATGACAGCGAGATCGGGAATGAAGCAAACATCGGGCCATTCGCCCATATCCGCCCAGCTTCTTCTATTGAAGACCAAGTAAAGATTGGCAACTTTGTTGAAGTGAAAAAGTCTGTGATGGCGCAAGGAAGCAAAGCGTCTCATCTTAGTTATATCGGTGATGCAGAGATTGGCAGAGAAGTGAACCTCGGCTGCGGATCGATCACCGTGAATTATGATGGAAAGAACAAGTATCTAACGAAAGTGGAAGATGGCGCCTTTATCGGCTGCAACTCTAATTTGATCGCGCCGGTTACAGTTGGTCAAAATGCTTATGTGGCTGCAGGATCAACCATTACAGATGATGTTCCTGGTGAAGCCTTTTCCATCGCTAGAAGCAGACAGACGACGAAAGAAGATTACGTTTCAAAATTAAAGAATAAGTTATAAAAGCTGTGAAAATGGCATGAAGTTTATAAAACGGAAGGAATAGGTGTTAATGGCTACTAGTTATGTTGATTCTACGTTAAAGGTTTTTACGTTAAATTCAAATATTGAACTCGCACAGGAAATTGCGAAGCATATCGGAATTGATCTTGGAAAGAGCTCTGTTACCCGCTTCAGTGATGGTGAAATTCAAATCAACATCGAAGAAAGCATACGCGGAAGCGAAGTTTATATTATTCAGTCTACAAGCGACCCAGTTAATCAGCACTTAATGGAACTGCTTATTATGATTGATGCGCTTAAACGTGCTTCAGCCAAAACGATCAATGTGGTTATTCCTTATTACGGATATGCCCGCCAGGACCGAAAAGCGCGTGCACGTGAACCGATTACAGCAAAACTAGTAGCAAACCTTTTAGAAACTGCAGGGGCGACAAGGGTTATCACCATAGACCTTCACGCCACCCAAATTCAGGGATTCTTTGATATTCCAGTGGATCAGCTTCTTGGTGTTCCTATTCTTGCCAATTACTTTGAAGATAAAAAACTCGATGATATTGTTGTGGTATCACCTGATCACGGCGGAGTAACGCGTGCCAGAAAAATGGCGGACCGCCTGAAAGCTCCAATCGCGATTATTGACAAACGACGCCCGCGGCCGAATGTTGTCGAAGTGATGAATATTGTCGGTAACATTGAAGGCAAGACAGCGATTCTGATTGATGATATCATCGATACTGCAGGTACCATTACACTTGCGGCAAACGCCCTTGTTGAAAACGGAGCGAAGGAAGTCTATGCTTGCTGTACACACCCTGTATTATCAGGTCCTGCAATGGAGCGCATCCAGAATTCCAGGATTAAAGAGCTTGTCGTAACAAACACGATTGTTCTTCCAAACGAAAAACGCACGGACAAAGTTACTCAGCTATCTGTGGCTCCATTGCTTGGAGAAGCGATTATTCGCGTTCACGAACAGCTCTCTGTTTCGAAACTATTTGATTAAAAGACAGCTTTTGGAGGCATGCTTTTTGCTTGCTTAGTTTTAAACTTCGTAAAATAGGGTAATTCTTATAGGGACTCATATTTAGGAAGGGTGAAATAATATGGCAACAGAACTCAAAGCCAATAAACGAAATACCACAAAGCGTTCTTATATCACTCAACTTAGACAAAAAGGCGACGTGCCCGCAGTAGTATACGGCAGCGGCACAGAACCCCAGTCTGTAGCTGTTACCGAAACAGAGTTTATAAAAGTTATTAAAGATCATGGAATGAACGGAGTTATTTCCCTTGTTACTGATGATAAGCAAAAATTGTCGGTGATGGTTCAGGAAATACAAAGAGACCACTTGAAAAATGAGGTCAGACATATTGATTTCATCGTGGTTGACCTTCAAAAAGCCATGGAAGCCGATGTACCTCTTACGGTTACAGGCGAATCTTCTGGAGTTAAAGAAGGCGGAGTTCTTCAACGGATTCTTCATACGGTGACAGTAAAAGCTAAACCGAATGATTTTCCGGATCACATAGAAGTGAATGCCGAAAATCTGAATATCGGGGATTCCATCCTTGTAAAAGATCTTCAAACCTCTTCTTCTTATGAAATTGTAGATGATCAGGAGGAAGTTGTTCTAACCGTTACACCTCCGACTGTTGCTGATACGGAAGTCGAAGATGATGAAGATCGAGAAGAGGCAGAAGCCGATCCAGGCGGAGATGCAGAAGGAAAAGCTGTGGATGAAGAGGACAAGGGTACCGGCCAGGATAAATAAGCAAAAGATACCGATAAAGAACGGCGCAGCTAGCAGGCTGCGCCGTTTGTTTTGATCATTGTCTGGCTCAGGCCGCGTAAAAAGGACCATTGAGCTTTCTGTGCAGGCATTCTTAATTAATGAGCAGCACCGTTTAGTGTATAATAAGGGTTAGCATTATCATAAGCTGCTGGACAATGCCTTTTTTTATTTAGAAAGTGAGGATTTCATGTGAAATGGTTTGTAGGTCTCGGAAATCCGGGCAGAGAATATGAAAATACACGCCACAACGTGGGCTTTTGGGTAATCGATGAATTATCGAAACGTCTTGATATTCCATTGAATCAGTCGAAATTTAAAGGAATCTTTGGAAGTGGTGTGATCAATGGAGAAAAGGTATATCTGTTAAAGCCGTTAACGTATATGAATTTATCAGGAGAAAGTGTCCGCCCATTTAAGGATTACTTCAAACTTTCTGTGGAGGATATGGTCGTGATCTATGATGACCTGGATACGCCAGCAGGAAAACTGAGGCTGAGGGAAAAAGGAAGTGCCGGCGGACATAATGGAATGAAGTCTATTATTGCCCATATTGGCACTCAGGAGTATAACAGGGTCCGCTTTGGCATTGGACGGCCGGCCAATGCTCAGCCAGTACCGGATTTTGTTCTCAGTCCGTTCTCTAAAGAGGATGCCCCTCTTATAGAGTCAGCTTTAAAACGGTCAGCGGACGCGTGCGAAGCTTTCCTTTCCATGCCTTTTTCACGCGTTATGAATAAGTACAACGGCTGAATAGAAATCCCCTGTTCCGTTCATAATGGTTGTAACATAACATAATGTGAACCGGATAGGGGGCTAGAGTATTGGCTATTCATTATCATTGCCGCCATTGTGGAAAGCACGTGGGGAGTCTGGATCAGAAGGAACTGACTTCAGAACAGCTTGGTTTTCATGAGCTTACATCTGAAGAAAGGCAAGCGATGATCAATTATGACAAGCAAGGGCATGTACAAGTCAAAACCATTTGCGAGGATTGTCATGAAGCGCTTGAACGAAACCCGGATTACTATGCGCTCGATTCTTTTATTCAATAAGAAAGTCGCTTTGGCAGCTGGCCAAGGCCTTTTTCTGTTTTTGAACAGATTCTGTTGTGTGGAAGCATAGAATATTTCCATCATAGACGGGAAAAGAGCAAGAAACACGAACAGTAAGCATATACAACATAGTACTGAGGAATACGCGGGTTTGTATTTCATCAGGGGGGAGGTTTACATGTTAGGACTTAAACAGCTCTACAGCAAGAGCGATGATTTTCAGGCTGTACTGACTGGTTTAAAGGAAAACCTGAAGGAGCAGCTTGTTGCAGGATTATCAGGATCCGCCAGAACGCTGCTGATTGCCTCATTATATGAGCAGACCGGACAAACACAGTTTGTTATCACTCATAATCTCTATCAGGCTCAAAAGCTTTATGAAGACCTATGCAGCCTGCTGCCGGAAGATGAGATTTTTCTCTATCCGGTCAATGATTTGATCTCTTCAGAAATCGCAATTGCCAGTCCGGAGTTAAAAGCTCAGCGGTTAGAGGTACTGAACTTTTTGTCTCACAAGGATAAAGGCGTTATTATAGCTCCGATTGCAGGTGTCAGAAGATTTCTGCCGCCGAGAAATGTATGGAAACAAAGCCAGATTGATTTTGAAACGGGAATGGACATTGATGTTGAGCACGTATTAAACACTCTCGTGGCCATAGGGTACGAAAGGGTAAGCATGGTGTCGGCACCAGGCGAGTTCAGCATGCGCGGAGGAATTCTGGATATCTATCCGCTAACCGAAAGAATGCCAGTCCGAATCGAGCTGTTTGATACGGAAATCGATTCAATCCGCTTTTTTGAAGCGGATACGCAGCGTTCTGACAAAAAGGCCGATAAAATATCGATTGGGCCTGCACAGGAGATTCTGCTGTACAATGAACAATTTGAAAATGCCGTTGAAAAGATGGAAGCGGGAGTGGCCGCTACTCTTAAAAAGGTGAAAGACAAGCAGGTCAAAGAAACGCTAGTTGAACATACAGCCTATGAAATTGGCCAATTTAAAGAAAAGCAGCGCTTCCAGGGGATGTATAAATATATTTCTTTATTTTATGATGAGCCTTCCAGTCTGCTGGATTACGTGCCGAATAACAGTATTATCGTAATGGATGAAGTGAGCCGTGTTCAGGAGATGTCGAATCAGCTTGAAAAAGAAGAGGCAGAATGGCATACTTCGATGCTAATGCAGGGAGAGATCTTGACAGATATCCGTTTATCACAGGAGGGTGATATCCTGCAGAAGGCGAACTTCCACAAAATCTATCTTTCGCTTTTCCTTCGCCATGTACCGCATACGAATCCGCAGAATATTTTAAATGTCGAAAGCAAAGGAATGCAGAATTTTCATGGCCAGCTTCATGTGCTGAAAGGTGAATTGGATCGGTGGAAGAAGACAGGATACACGGTTGTCTTCCTGGCGGCGAACGAGGAACGCGCCAAGCGTCTGGAACGTGTATTGGCTGATTACGAGATGGAAGCGAGCCTGATCTCCGGTGATACAGCACTGAAGCCTAGAGTGAATCAAATTTTGATCGGTGACTTGTCGAGCGGGTTTGAATCTCCAAAACAGAAGCTCGCCGTCATCACAGAGGAAGAGGTCTTTACAAAGAAAGCAAGGCGTCCCGTTCGCTCTCAAAAAATGTCCAATGCAGAGCGGATCAAAAGCTACTCAGAGCTTAAAGTCGGCGACTACGTCGTACACGTCAATCACGGGATCGGGAAGTACTTGGGAATTGAAACTCTTGAAATCAAGGGGGTCCATAAAGATTATCTTCATATTCGCTACGCCGGAAATGACAAGCTCTATGTGCCGGTCGAGCAGATCGACCAGGTGCAGAAGTTTGTCGGTTCAGAAGCGAAGGAACCGAAAATCTATGCTTTGGGCGGCAATGACTGGAAGAAAGTCAAAAGCAAAGTTAAATCTTCTGTACAGGATATTGCGGATGACTTGATCAAGCTTTATGCTGAGCGAGAAGCCAGTGTCGGCTATGCGTTCGGAAAAGACGGAGCGGAGCAGCAGGAATTTGAGTCTTCTTTTCCTTATCAGGAAACGGACGATCAGCTTAGGGCGATCAACGAGATCAAAACGGATATGGAACGAACACGCCCGATGGACCGCCTTCTTTGCGGTGATGTCGGCTACGGAAAAACCGAAGTGGCGATCCGGGCAGCTTTTAAAGCGGTCATGGACGGCAAGCAGGTGGCATTTCTTGTCCCAACTACGATTTTGGCTCAGCAGCACTATGAAACCTTCCGTGAACGTTTTGCAGAGTTTCCGATTACCATTGGATCATTGAGCCGATTTCGTTCCAAAAAGGAACAGTCGGAAGTGACAAAAGGGCTGAAGAACGGAACCGTTGATATCGTGATCGGTACCCACCGCTTACTATCCAAGGATGTTCAGTATCATGACCTTGGGCTGCTTATTATTGATGAGGAACAGCGGTTTGGTGTTACTCATAAAGAGAAGATCAAACGGCTGAAATCCAATGTCGATGTACTGACTTTAACTGCGACACCAATACCGAGGACACTTCATATGTCGATGCTCGGGGTACGGGATTTATCGGTCATTGAAACACCGCCTGAAAACCGTTTCCCTGTCCAGACGTATGTGGTGGAATATAACGCCTCCCTTGTGAGAGAAGCCATCGAACGGGAACTGGGGCGCGGAGGCCAGGTTTACTTCTTGTATAACCGTGTAGAAACGATCGACAGGATGGCAGAACAGATATCTGCTTTGATTCCTGATGTCCGTGTAGCTGCAGCCCATGGACAGATGTCAGAGAACGAACTGGAATCGGTCATGCTGGACTTTCTTGAGGGCAACACCGATGTTCTTGTCTCTACGACCATTATCGAAACGGGTGTTGACATCCCGAACGTAAATACATTGATCGTATATGATGCTGACAAAATGGGCCTATCCCAGCTCTATCAATTAAGGGGGCGGGTTGGACGTTCCAACCGGGTGGCCTATGCGTATTTTACGTATCAGCGGGATAAAGTGCTTACGGAAGTAGCTGAAAAAAGACTTCAGGCGATCAAGGAATTCACAGAGCTTGGTTCAGGCTTTAAAATTGCCATGCGTGACCTGTCGATCAGGGGAGCAGGAAACCTGCTGGGAGCTCAGCAGCACGGCTTCATCGACTCGGTAGGTTTCGACCTCTATTCTCAGATGCTGCAGGAGGCCATTGAAGAAAGAAAAGGGGATAAACCGAAGAAAACGACGCCGGTGATCGACATTAATATTGAAGTGGACGCCTATATTCCTTCAACCTATATAGAAGACAGCAAACAAAAAATTGACATGTATAAGCAATTTAAGGCAGTAAACTCACTGAAGGATGTGGATGAACTGCATGACAGCCTGATCGACCGTTTCGGAGACTATCCGGTTGAAGTCGAGTGCTTGCTGTTTATCGCCCGGATCAAGGAGCTCGCCAAACAGGAAAGCGTGGACAGTATCGAACAAAAAGGTGATGTCGTCAACATCATGCTGTCGAAGGAAGCAACAGAGAAAATTGACGGTGCGAAGCTGTTTGATATTGTGAACAAGCTCGGCAGATTTATTAATCTTGGTGTAGAAAAAGAAAGACTCAAAATCGTATTCAACAAAAAACGCATCTCTGATAAAGAACTCCTCCAGGCGATGGAGCAGGTGCTGAAGAAACTGAAAAGTGTCAAAAAGGACAAAGCGAAGACAAGATCGTAGTGGGAAATAATGCCCGGTCAAAAACAACACGCTTTTGATGAATAGAACTGTTAATGTAACAAATAATACTAGCAGGGAATGGAACAATCTTCAAAAGAAGGTTTCATTAATTATATACATCCAGTGATTACATCATTTGAAAGCGAGGGCATTATTCCATGAAAGCAACAGGCATTGTACGCCGTATCGATGACCTTGGCCGGGTTGTTATACCGAAAGAGATTCGCCGCACGCTCCGCATCAGAGAGGGAGATCCTCTAGAAATCTTTGTAGATAGAGATGGTGAAGTCATCTTAAAGAAATATTCGCCGATCAATGAGCTCGGTGATTTTGCAAAAGAATACGCAGAATCCTTGGCTGAAAGTTCAGGGCATTCCGTTCTTATTGCTGACCGTGATTCCTTTATTGCAGTAGCAGGGGGATCAAAGAAGGACTATCTGAACAAAGCGATCGGGAAAGTGATTGAATCCTCAATGAACGACAGAAAATCGTTGCTCGATTCCAATGGCAGTGAAGTAGAGATTGTAGATGGAACGAGAGAATCATCATCTTACGTTATCGCACCGATCGTAGCGAGCGGGGATCCAATTGGAGCCGTTGCTTTACTGTCGAAAGAAGGAAAGAAAATCACAGAACTCGAGCAAAAGCTTGCAGAAACTGCAGCAGGGTTTCTAGCCAGACAAATGGAACACTAAAAGAAGGATGCCGAGGCTCCTTCTTTTTTTGCGTTAACGATCGCGCCGTTGCCTGATCCAGCTTCACCGCCCAGAGACTCGGGCACTTCGCTCTCACACTTGCTGTGTGGGAGCTCCACCGCTTTTCGTCTCTAACCAGGCGCTTCAGCTTTTCTATCTATGTTATAATATGTCGTTAGAACCATGGTTAGGAGCAGGTATGGACGAACATTCAAAACGGATATGGCATGGAGCGCTTTTATTGACCATCGCTATGTTCATCGTAAAAATTTTAAGTGTGGTTTACCGCATTCCTTATCAAAATATAACAGGGGATACTGGATTTTATGTGTTTCAGCAGGTGTATCCGTTCTACGGCATCGCATCAACGTTTGCACTTGCAGGGTTTCCTGTTGCTCTTTCCCGAGTGCTCTCTGAAAGGTCGGATAACCTTGGAGATACAGAGCGGGGAACCATTATTCAGAGTGGGTTTACCGCATTTTTTGCAGCGGGGCTGCTCTTGTTTCTTGTTTTGTTTTTGGGGTCAGCTAAGATCGCTTTCTGGATGGGGGACCCCGGGCTTCAAGTTCCGATACAGGCAACCTCATTTATTTACTTGACCGTACCCATTGTGGCGGTGTTCAGGGGAATCTTTCAAGGGTGTGAACAAATGAAACAGACCGCTGTTTCCCAGGTAACGGAACAGTCGGTCCGGGTGGCTTGTATCATTGGATTTTCATATTATTTTATATCACATGGCTACAATGTATATATGGCGGGTGCAGGGGCTTCGATAGGTTCTGTAGCCGGTTCTCTAGCAGGGCTGCTCGTTTTGGCTATCTATTTCTACAGGTCTGAAAATCGGAAAAAAGGATGGACCATAGGGTTAAAGCCTTCCATACAGACTGGCTTTCAGCTGCTCTCAGCGGGTATTCTTCTATCAATCAGCTCCATGATCCTGCTTTTGTTTCAGCTGGCGGATGCGTTTACGTTCGTTAATCTATTGCGGCAAAATGGCATGGACCCAGCGGAAGCGAGGAGCCTAAAAGGGATCTTTGACAGAGCTCAGCCGCTTCTTCAGCTGGGTACCGTCATAGCTACTTCTGTTTCACTTGCAGCTGTTCCAGCCGTTGCCGCTGCAAAAATGCACATGGACTATGGACGAATTCAAAAGACATGCGGGATTTCCATCAAGGCTGTTTTTATTATCGGTCTGGCAGCAGCGGCAGGACTAGCCGTGATCATCGAACCTGTAAACCGAATGCTTTTTGAAAGTACTGAGGGGTCTCTTGAGATTGCAGTCCTTGGAATCTCGATCTTGACCGTTTCACTTTTCCTTGTATCCACCGGCCTTTTGCAGGGGTTAGGATGCAGTACGGTTCCAGTGATGAGCGTATCCGCTTCTTTTATCGCAAAAATCACAGGGAACTTTGTCCTCATGCCATTATGGGGTTCTTTGGGTGCAAGCTTTGCCACTGTACTTGCATCCGTAGCCGCCGCAGCAATAAACCTTGTTATTTTGGAAAGAAAAACGGCATTTGCTGCTGCAGGAAAATTTCATGGGATACGCATCGGCGGGGCCGCGGCTGTAATGTCATTGGCTGCATGGCTCATTAAGTCAGGCCTGGATCAGGTGCTGGCGGAATCCAGGATTTCTGATGCTGTCATTTCGATCGCTGCCAGTGCAGGGGGGGGGATCGCTCTTCTGGCGGCACTCACCACAGCGAAGGTAATTGAGGCAGAAGAACTGGTAAGCATCCTTAGACTGCAAAAATTACAGCATGTGCTGAAACGATGGACAGAAAGAAGGAGTTAATATGCCTTACTCTATTACAATACTTGGACTGGGAGCAGGGGATATAGACCAGCTTACGGTCGGTGTATACCGAACGCTGCTTCAGTCACAGCATGTCTACGTCCGTACAAAAGACCATCCGGCTGTTTCTGAGCTGGAGCGGGAAGGCGTCAGCATGACTTTCTTTGATGATATTTATGAAAAACATGATGCTTTTGAAGAAGTTTATCGTGAGATCACCTCGGTGTTATTTGAAAAAGCATCTTCCGGCCATATAACCTATGCAGTGCCCGGCCATCCACTGGTTGCAGAGCAAACGGTACAGCTGCTGTTGAACGAAGCGAACAGCCGCGGTATTGAAGTGAAAGTGGCAGGGGGAAAAAGCTTCCTGGATGAGATGTATACAGCTCTAAAAATTGACCCGATCGAAGGGTGCCAGATTTTGGATGGAACCAGCTTGAAAAAGGAACAGATTCAGATTCGAAACCACGTCATTATCGTTCAAGTTTACGACGATTTCATTGCTTCTGAAGTGAAACTGACGTTAATGGAAAAGTATCCTGATGACTTTAAGGTGGCTGTTGTTACGGCTGCAGGAAGTGCCGGGGAATCCATTCAATGGGTTCCGCTTTATGAGCTTGACCGTTCGGTAACGCTCAACAACCTGACTGCCGTCTATGTTCCTCCGGTAGATCATGAGGAGATGCTGTATCGGGATTTTGAGCATCTCCGCGGGATTATTAAAGAGTTACGCGGGCCAAACGGCTGTCCTTGGGATAAAAAGCAGACACACCAGTCACTGAAAAAGTATTTGATCGAGGAATCCTATGAAGTACTGGAAGCAATCGATGAAGAAGATGATGACCATCTGGCAGAGGAATTGGGTGATGTTCTTCTCCAAGTCCTGCTGCATGCCCAGATCGGTGAAGATGAAGGATATTTTTCAATGGACGAAGTAATCTCTGTCCTCGCGGAAAAGATGATCAGGCGCCACCCGCATGTGTTCGGTGACGTGGAGGCCGACACAGCGGATGAAGTGCTTCAAAATTGGGATAAGATCAAGTCCGCTGAGAAAGGCAATGAGCACCGCCGCTCACTGCTGGATGGGGTCGCTAAAGGGCTTCCTGCTCTACATAAAGCTTATGATTATCAGAAAAAAGCGGCGAAGGCCGGCTTTGACTGGGATGAAGTCACGCCTATATTAGATAAACTCAGGGAAGAGTTCGATGAATGGAAGGCCGCGGAATCGGACGATGAACGCAAAAAGGAATTCGGTGACATCCTGTTCACCTTGGTAAACCTTGGGCGTTTCTACGGCATTCATCCGGAAGAGGCCCTGGCTTTGACGAATCAAAAGTTCTACACCCGTTTTCGCTATATTGAAAACGAATTAAACAAAGAAGGGTTAGCTCCTGGGGATGCTTCTCTTGAAAAGATGGACAAGCTCTGGAATCAGGCAAAAGAAAATTTGTAAAACCCGGAAGGAATCTGTTTTTTCTTAGAGAATATTGTTCGAGAGCCAGCAGAACCCTTAAGTTTTCTGGACTTTCCCCGAATCTTTTGAAAGAATGACGAAGGAGGTTTTTTTAAAATGAACAGAAATGAATTAGTCACAAATATTGCTGAGAAATCAGGTTTAACAAAGAAAGACGTTGAAGTGGTAGTAAGCGGTCTTGTTGATGAGATTACAAATGCGTTGAAAAGCGGAGACAAAGTACAATTTGTCGGATTCGGAACGTTTGAAACAAGAGAGCGTTCAAGCCGTACGGGGCGCAATCCCCAAACTGGAGAAGAAATTAATATTCTTGCTTCTACAGTTCCGGCTTTCCGTCCTGGCAACAAGCTAAAGGAAGCTGTAAAGTAAATGCGTCTTGATAAATTTCTTAAAGTCTCCCGTCTGATTAAAAGAAGGACGGTAGCAAAAGAAATTTCCGATCAAGGCCGCATCGCCATCAACGGCAAACAGGCGAAATCCTCTTCGGTTTTAAAAGCGGGTGACGAGCTCTCGATCCGTTTCGGGCAAAAGCTTGTCACCGTCCGTGTAGACGAGCTGAAGGAACACACGAAAAAAGAGGACGCTGACCAAATGTATACCATCATCAATGAGGAATCACTTCAATCAACGGAAGAAGAACCTAAGTTTTAGGTTCTTCTTTTTTTGTTCTATAAATGATTTCAATTTACAGAGGAAGGCCGAAAACAAATTTCTTGTTTTCATCGCTGTTCTAAAGTTGTCCCTCTTTTCATAAACATAAAGCGAAAGAGGGGGATTAGAATGGACCAATATCATAACTATGGCTCCTTGACTAGCAATACGAATCTTCCGGATCACGATGTGAAGATGGTCGGCCGGAAAAAACTCGAGATCACCGGTGTCAAGCAGGTGGAAAGTTTTGACAACGAAGAGTTTCTCCTGGAAACGACAATGGGCTTTTTGGCGATCCGTGGAACCAACCTGAAGATGAAAAATCTGGATGTGGAATCCGGCATGGTGTCCATAGAAGGGAAAGTATTCGACCTTGTTTATCTTGACCAGCAGAGCGGGGAAAAAACTAAAGGATTTTTCGGCAAGCTTTTCAAATGACCTTATCTGTTCAATTCCAAACGATGCTGTCCATGGCAGCCATGGGGATATGGATCGGGATGGCCATTGACACGTATGGCCGTTTCGTCCATGAACGCCGAAAATGGTACTGGCTGCACTTTATCAATGATGTGATTTTCTGGCTTCTGCAGGCCTTGATTGTCTTTTATGTTCTGCTTCATGTGAACCATGCCAATCTCCGTTTGTATATTTTTGCGGCTCTATTGTGCGGCTTCAGTTTTTATAAGGCCTTGCTTCAAACTGGCTATAAACGTTTGCTGGAATTGCTGATCCGCATCGTCACAAAATTGTTCCGCTTTTTCATACAGCTTTTCTATGGACTTATCATAAAACCTATAAAATGGGCAATTTCTATCATTTTTGCCATAGGCCTATTGGCGTCAAGATGGGTATGGGCCATTGTTTTCACCCTGCTGAAGATTATTTTCTCTCCAATAAAATGGTTATTTAGACTGATTTCACGTTTCATTCCCATGCAAACATGGTATAATTTAAAAGGTAAATGGCTAAAAAAAGCAGGGATTCTTATTTCTCTGAAGAATACAGTCCAAAATTGGTTCCGCAAACAGGAGAAATAGGAGGGTGGACATGGTCCAGTTTAATAAAGAGAAGATCACTGAATTAAATACGGGCTACGTTAAAGAACATCATCTCCAGCAAAAGATCGACGCGAAGAAAAAACGTGGATTGTATCGGCGCCTGGCGGTTTTTATGGTGGTTTTTTCCTTCTTTGCCTTTATGCTGATCTCAACCATCACTTCCCAGATGGCCACTATTGAGGAAAAAGGAAAGCAGGAGAAATACCTGAAGGCCAAATTAGTGGAGACAAAGGATAAGAAGTCACAATTAAAAGATGAAGTGCATAAACTAAAAGACGTTGATTATATCGGCGAGATTGCAAGACGTGATTATTTTATGTCAAAGAAGGGTGAGACCGTATTTAAAGTACCTGGGTCTTCGTCGGATTGACATCATGAATTTTTCACATGTATAATAAAGTAAACTTATGAATACCTAAGGAGGAGCATTTTCTTCATGTCAATTGAAGTAGGCAGCAAGTTGCAAGGTAAGGTTACAGGAATTACTCATTTTGGAGCGTTTGTCGAGCTGCCAGGAGGAACAACCGGACTTGTGCACATTAGTGAAGTTGCAGACAACTATGTTAAGGACATCAACGACCACTTAAAAGTCGGGGATGAAGTCGAAGTTAAAGTCATGAATATTGAAAAAGACGGCAAAATCGGCTTGTCCATTAAAAAAGCAAAGGATAACCCTGCGCCGATGAGAAACAGCTACGGAGCAAACAAAGGAAACTTTGGTGCACCGAAAAGCGGCGGATTCGGCCCATCTAAAGGCGGATTCAACAAACAGCGCAAAGGTTCCCCTCGCGGCAATGGTGGTTTTAACACGGCTGTAACATTTGAAGATAAAATGAGTAAATTCTTAAAAGACAGTGAAGACCGTCTGGCAACATTGAAACGCCAAACTGAGTCAAAACGCGGCGGACGCGGAGCTCGCCGAGGCTAATAGGCTGCTGATTCCGAATGCTCAAGCTTCACAACCTTATATAAATATACAGACATCTCACAACGGGATGTCTTTTCTTTTTGAGGAAATTCAGGACAATCGGCTTCTCATCTGTTCATTTGATCCAGTTTCATCTTTTCTTGTTTTGTCCAGCTCCAGTGACCAGACCCTCGGGGTCGCTCCGCTCTTGAGCAGAAAACAAAAAATCCGTTTTATGCTCTAGAACTCCAGCGCTTGTCGGGTCTAGCCGGTCACTTCACCTTTTCTTTTTATCTTTTTATGAAAAAACGTTGACAGGTTACTAGGATTCTTGTAATATACTATTTGTGTCTTTAACATGGCGGTGTAGCTCAGCTGGCTAGAGCGTACGGTTCATACCCGTGAGGTCGTGGGTTCGACTCCCTCCGCCGCTACCATGTTTTTCTGCAAAAAATGAAGAGGGCCCGTTGGTCAAGCGGTTAAGACACCGCCCTTTCACGGCGGTAACACGGGTTCGAATCCCGTACGGGTCACCATTTACTTATAATTATTCACCCTGTATTTTTGGGGACAAATGCGATGAAAAAAGCATTTTTCCTAAATACAGGGTTTTTTGTATTTGTTCGTCGAGAAGTTTTTTGAACATGCTCTAATGATTTGACAAAAAATGTGAATCGGCTGTGGTTATAATGATAGACACAAAAACTAAACGGGGTGGTGTGGAGGATGTATCAAAAGGCGGACAGAAATGTAATGGAACCTCTTCGGGCGATGGTTTGGTTTGAGAAAACGCAGAATCTTTCAATCGGTATGAGTAAACGCTTCATGCACAGACTGGAAAGTGTGCTCTTGAACTGGAGACTGTTGTTGTTCGCGGTTGGATTTTTACTTGGACGGGCTATGATTCTATCAGAAATAACACCTTTTGCGCTGCCGCTGATCGCGTCAGTGTTCATCTTGCGGAAGGAACGGACAGGCATGGCCATTTTATCATTGGTGGCCGGTGCGCTTTCCCATATGCCCATCAATGCATTGTACATAATAACAGGCGTCATTATCTATGCGGTCTATCAGAAAGCCGCTGACCTGCTGACAAAGAACCGGGCGAGATGGGTACCGGCTGTCGTGTTCATGACAAGCTTAACCGCCAGGCTGTTGACGATTTTCTTTACTTCTGGAGTTCCGCAGATCAATGAGTACATGATGGGGACGGTTGAAGCCGCACTTGGCATGGTACTGACCTTAATCTTTTTGCAAAGCATTCCTCTCTTAAACTTCAAGCGTATTCCTCAATCGTTAAAGAATGAAGAAATTATTTGTTTTATGATACTGCTGGCTTCTGTCATGACCGGGACCATCGGATGGGAAATACACCATTATTCGGTTGAACATATCGTATCGAGATATTTAGTTCTGATGTTCGCGTTTGTCGGCGGAGCGGCGATCGGCTCAACGGTCGGCGTCGTCACAGGGTTAATCTTAAGCCTGGCGAATGTAGGAAGCCTCTATCAGATGAGCCTGCTTGCTTTTGCCGGACTGCTTGGCGGGCTGCTGAAGGAAGGAAAGCGGCTGGGTGTCGGAGTCGGCCTTCTGATAGGTACTCTGCTGATTGGACTGTATGGGGAAGGTAATGTGGCCATTGTTCAAACCATGATAGAGTCCGCGATCGCGATCGCGTTGTTTTTGCTTACTCCTAATGCTGCAATCTCAGGCATTGCGCGCTATGTGCCCGGATCCCGGGAGCATTCGAACGAACAGCAGCAATATGTAAAGAAAATCAGAGATGTGACAGCGAACCGTGTGGAACAGTTCTCTTCCATGTTTCAGGCGCTCTCTCATTCCTTCTCATCTTATGGAGAAGATGAATATGAAGAGAGCAGCGACCGTGAAGTTGATTTGTTCTTAAGCAATATCACAGAGAAAACGTGCCAGACTTGTTTTAAGAAGGAACAGTGCTGGGCGGTTAATTTTACTAAAACGTATGAGATGATGTCCCAAATTATGACCGAGCAGGAACATTATCAAGAAATAAGGGACCGGCGCCTCAAACTGGAATGGGAAAAACATTGTGTAAAGCCGCAAAAGATCACAGAAGCCATCGCGAAAGAGCTTTCTCAGTATCGAGCGAGCCAGAAGCTAAAGCAGCAGGTGCAGGAAAGCCGGAAGCTCGTTGCCAATCAACTGCTCGGCGTTTCGCAGGTCATGGGGGACTTTGCGAAGGAAATCCAGCGGGAACATGCCAATCACCAGGTACAGGAGGAGCAGATTAAAGAGGCGATCCTTCATGCGGGCATTGAACTGGGGCATATTGATGTGTACAGCCTTGAGGCGTCCAATGTTGATATTGAACTAAGCCTGCCGTATTGCCAGGGCAGCGGGGAGTGCGAAAAGATCATCGCCCCGCTTTTATCGGATATCCTTCAGGAGACGATTGTCGTAAAAAAAGAGGAGTGCGGTTATTACCAGAACGGCTACTGTCACGTGTCGTTCGGATCCGCCCGCGAGTTTGTGATTGAGACAGGCATCGCTTCTGCGGCGAAGGGCGGGGCTTGGCTTTCCGGAGACTGCCATTCCACCATCGAACTCGGCGGCGGAAAATATGCGATCGCGATATCAGACGGTATGGGAAACGGGGAGCGGGCCTTCAAGGAGAGCAATGAAACATTGGAGCTGCTTCAAAAGATTTTAAAATCAGGAATTGATGAGGAAGTAGCGATCAAGTCGGTCAATTCTGTACTTTCTCTTCGCACAACCGACGAAATTTTTTCTACCCTTGATCTGGCGATGATCGATCTTCAGGACGCATCGCTGAAATTTTTGAAAATCGGCTCTTCGCCAAGCTTTGTGAAGCGCGGTGACCAAGTAAGGATCATTGAGGCGAGCAACCTCCCGATCGGCATTATAGAAGAGTTTGAAGTGGATGTGGTCAGTGAGCAGCTTAAGGCAGGGGATCTGCTCATCATGATGAGCGACGGAATCTATGAAGGGCCTAAGCATGTTGAGAACATTAATGCATGGATGAAACGGAAAATCAAAGAGATGGGGACAGATGATCCCCAAGCAGTCGCCGACTTGCTGATGGAGGAAGTCATTCGTACAGGATCCAATTCAATAGAAGATGATATGACGGTGGTCGTCGCTAAAATCAACCGCAATATTCCGAAGTGGGCTTCCATTCCACATTTCCCGAAGATCAATATTAAACGCCCGAAGGCTCAATAAGAAAGATAAAGAAGAATAAAAGTATAAATCCTCTCATCGATGACAAGGATGATAACAGCAAAAACATGATGAGAGGAGACGTTTAAATATGGATTTGAAGAAAGGTACACTGCGCCAGGTGCTTTTAATCACGGATGGCTGCTCCAATCAGGGTGAGGATCCGGTTGCGATGGCAGCGCTTGCCCGTGAACACGGCATCACGGTAAATGTCATCGGCATAATGGAAGAAAACAGTCCTGAATACCTTCATAAAGGCTTAAAAGAAGTGGAGGACATATCTTTGTCAGGAGGCGGTGTCAGCCAGATCGTGAACACGGCACAGCTCTCCCAGACCGTTCAGATGGTTACCAGAAAAGGGATGACGCAGACGATTCATGGCGTCATCAACAGCGAGCTTCAGCAGATTCTAGGAAAAGATTCGACTATTGAGGACCTTCCGCCTGAAAAACGAGGGGAAGTCATGGAGGTGGTTGACGATCTCGGGGAAACGATGGATCTGGAGCTGATCATCCTTGTAGATGCGTCCGGCAGCATGGAGAAAAAGCTGGCTACCGTACAGGAATCGCTCATTGACCTCTCCATCTCTCTGAATTCCAGAATGGGCTACAATCAATTCGCTCTGTTTTCGTTCCCTGGCAAAAAGGACGATACCGAAAAGCTGATTGATTGGACTCCTCAGCTAAATTCAATTACCAGTGCGTTCAGCAAGTTATCATCGGGGGGAATTACCCCGACCGGTCCGGCCATAAAAGCCGCGATCAATGAATTCACGAACAGGCGTTCAAAAAGGAGATTGATCACCGGTGATGAAGAAGAATACATCGAAGGGTCAGGTTTTTAAACTCAGAGCCGGTGAACGGATTACAGGCAAATGGCACCGAAACGAGTATTCCATCATTAGAGAACTGGGCTCGGGCGCAACTGGCACCGTTTATCTTGCCTCCGGAAGAAATGGCCAGGTCGCTGTAAAAACTGGTCATGACAGCATGGCGATTATTTCCGAAGTCAATGTGCTCAAGCACTTTTCAAGGGTCCAAGGAAAAATCCTTGGGCCTTCTTTGATCGATGTGGATGATTTCGTTCACGGCCAGCAGCAGATCCCTTTTTATGTGATGGAGTTCTTAAAAGGCGAGACGCTGTTTCAGTTCATGAAAGACCATAAGCCTGAATGGGCGGGAATTTTGCTCGTCCAGCTTCTGACCGATCTTCAGATGCTTCATCAGGCTGGATGGGTCTTTGGTGATTTAAAGCCCGACAACCTGCTTGTCGTTGGGCCGCCGCACCGCGTCCGATGGATTGATGTAGGAGGGACCACCCAAGTCGGGCGTTCGATCAAGGAATATACGGAGTTTTTTGACCGGGGCTATTGGGGCCTTGGTACTCGAAAAGCGGAACCATCCTATGATCTGTTCGCAGCAAGCATGATTATGATCAATCTGGCTTATCCCCAGCGGTTTGAGAACAGGAAGGATGGAGGGGGGCAGCTGAAAGAGGCGGTTAAAAACAGTGCTATGCTTTCTCCATTTCAATCGGTGCTCCTTAAAGGCTTGTACGGAAAATACAGGAGTGCCGAAGAGATGCGCAATGATATGGTTTCCGTCCTGAATAATAAGGGAACAAGCAGAATGTCGGCACCTCCTGCAAAAGGACAGCGGACGGCCAGCCGATCCGGGCAGAGGGTTAAAAAGAAAAAAAAGAAAAGAGCGGTCATGTTTGAAACGGTTCTGCTAGGTTCATTTTTGTTTATTGTCTATCTGTTTTATCTGGTCAGCCAGTCCATGTAGCGGCAGTTTCAACTTCTTACAGGGTTCTCCTTTTTTGGTATACTACCCGAGAGGCTGTATTCATGAAAATTAACTAGACGAAGGCAAGCAAGGCTGATCCGTTTAAGATGAGGAGAGAAGGGAATGCTGCAGGAAGTTGAACAATTCATTAAAAGGCACCATCTGATCCAATCGGGACAGACCATTGTTGTTGGTGTATCCGGCGGCCCTGATTCTATGGCGCTTCTTCATTATCTTTGGAACCGCAGAAAGGGCGATGAGCTTAACATCATTGCGGCCCATGTTGACCATATGCTGCGAGGCAGCGAGTCTGCTGAGGACCTCTTGTATGTGCAGTCCTACTGCCGGGAGAATGATATTCAGTTTGAGGGCAAACGTTTGGATGTGGCCGCCTATAAAAAAGAGAACCGATTGACGAGCACACAATCGGCTGCAAGAGAGTGCAGGTATGCCTTTTACGCCGAAGTCATGGCAAAACATAAGGCCGATTCACTCGCCCTGGCTCACCATGGGGATGATCAGACGGAAACCATACTGATGCGGATGACAAGGGGGGGCTCTGGAACCGCGCTGGGCGGAATGCAGGCGAAACGCTCTTTTGAAGGCCGGTGTATTATTCGTCCTTTTTTAGGAATAACGAAGGACGAAATAGAGCATTATTGTAAAGTACATACGATTTTACCGAGAAGGGATCCAAGCAACGAAGGCGATGACTACGTCAGAAACCGGTTCAGGCATCATGTGCTCCCTTTTCTAAAAAAAGAGAATCCGAATGTTCATCTTCGTTTTCAGCAAATAAGTGAAACTTTTTATGAGGATGAAACGTATCTAATGGAACAGGCAAAAAGAAGCCTGGAAACTGTTGTAACAGTGAAAAAAGCATCGTTGGTTGAAGTTTCGGCTGCTAAATTTCTCAGCATGCCTATTCCTTTACAAAAAAGGGCGATTACACTAATATTAAACTATCTATATAAGCAAACACCTTCATCTCTTTCCTCATTACATAAGGAAAGCTTTTTAACTTTACTCGGAAGTGAACATCCGTCTGGAAGGCTGGATTTTCCCCGCGGTTTGCAGGTGATCCGCTCCTATGACCGGTGCAGGCTGACGTTCGGGACTGCTGAAGCGATAGGCGGCTATCAAATCGAGCTGAAAATCCCGGGAACGCTCAATCTTCCTGCAGGAGTGATCACCGCTGAGTATAAAGAAGAGTATCCGGATGAAAAAAAGGGAAAAGATGTTTTTGTATGTGATGTTAAAAGTGTAAGTTTGCCAATCATTGCGAGGACTCGTAAACCTGGTGACCGTATGGCCATCCAAGGGGTAAAAGGAACCCGGAAGGTGAAAGATATATTTATCGACCAGAAGCTTGAGAGGGATAAACGTGAGATATGGCCCGTGCTGGAAGACGGGAAGGGAAACATTATCTGGATCCCGGGCATAAAGCATGCAGCCGTCCCCCGTTCAAGCGAACCTAAGCAATGGTTAGTCTTACAGTTTCAAAATTTCTGCCAGGACGTCTAGGAGGCCAAAGCAGCATGCATGATGAAATTAAAGAAGTATTAATTTCCGAGGAAGTTCTCCAGGAAAAGATCAAGGATCTCGGAAAGCAATTATCAGAGGATTATCAAGATCGATTTCCGCTTGTTGTCGGAGTTTTAAAAGGAGCCCTTCCTTTTATGGCTGATCTTATCAAACGGATGGATATCCACCTTGAAATAGACCTGATGGCCGTTTCAAGCTATGGGGCGTCCACTGTTTCTTCAGGGGAAGTTAAAATAATTAAGGACCTCGATACATCTCTTGAAGGACGAGATGTCATCATTGTCGAAGATATTATAGACAGCGGTCTGACGTTAAGTTATCTTGTTCAGCTCTTCAAGCACCGTAATGCCAATTCGGTTAAAATTGTTACACTGCTGGATAAACCGACTGGCAGAAAAGTCGATATCAAACCGGATCTTACTGGTTTTATCGTACCGGATGCGTTTGTTGTCGGTTATGGGCTTGACTATATCGAGCGGTACCGCAACCTTCCTTACATCGGGGTTCTGAAGCCTGAAGTATACGAAAAGTAATCCTGTTTATTTGTTAACATGCAATAATAAATGTATTTCATCGTCTCATTGTCGTTGAGGAGGTAAGGAATGAATCGGATCTTCCGGAACACCATATTTTACTTGTTAATCTTTTTAGTTGTAGTTGGTGTCGTCAGCTTTTTTAACGGAACCAACAATGAAGTGAAGAAAATTCGTTATGACCAACTAACGAATTACATTCAGGAAGGGCGCGTAAAAAGCATTGAGTACCAGCCTGAAGGCGGCGTTTATGTAGTTAGAGGCAAGCTGGAGAATGCGAAGCAGGGCGAAGTGTTTGAAACGTACACACCGGACTCTGAAGAATCCATCAAAACGCTTAACAGGCTTGCCCAAACATCAGATGTTGACATTAAGCCAGAAGAGCAGACGAGCGGCTGGGTAACATTCTTCACATCCATCATCCCGTTTGTCATCATTTTCATCCTGTTCTTCTTCTTGCTCAACCAGGCTCAGGGCGGCGGAAGCCGAGTCATGAACTTTGGCAAGAGCAAAGCGAAGCTGTATAACGAAGAAAAGAAAAAAGTAACGTTCAAAGACGTTGCCGGGGCGGACGAAGAAAAGCAGGAGCTTGTTGAAGTGGTCGAGTTCTTAAAAGACCCGCGTAAATTTGCTGCTTTAGGTGCCCGTATTCCAAAAGGGGTTCTTTTAGTGGGGCCTCCGGGTACTGGTAAAACGTTGCTTGCCCGAGCAGTTGCCGGGGAAGCGGGAGTTCCTTTCTTCTCAATTTCGGGTTCTGATTTTGTAGAGATGTTTGTCGGGGTCGGTGCATCACGTGTGCGTGACCTGTTCGAAAACGCTAAAAAGAATGCACCATGTATCATCTTTATTGATGAAATTGATGCAGTTGGCCGCCAGCGCGGCGCCGGTCTTGGCGGCGGACACGATGAGCGTGAACAGACGCTTAACCAATTGCTCGTTGAAATGGATGGATTCGGAGCCAATGAAGGAATTATTATCATTGCTGCGACCAACCGTCCGGATATTCTTGACCCTGCTCTTCTTCGTCCTGGACGTTTTGACCGTCAGATTACGGTTAACCGCCCAGACGTAAAAGGAAGAGAAGAAGTACTCGGCGTCCACGCACGCAATAAGCCGTTAAGCGAAGAAGTAAACTTGAAAACCATTGCCATGCGGACTCCTGGATTCTCCGGAGCCGATCTCGAGAACTTGCTTAATGAAGCAGCACTCGTGGCAGCGCGGCAAAACAAGAAGAAAATTAACATGGACGATGTCGATGAGGCCATTGACCGGGTAATCGCAGGTCCTGCTAAGAAAAGCCGGGTTATCTCGGAAAAAGAAAAGAATATTGTCGCTTACCATGAAGCTGGTCATACCGTCATCGGCCTAGTGCTTGAAGGGGCAGATACGGTTCATAAAGTGACCGTCGTTCCCCGCGGCCAGGCTGGCGGATACACGGTTATGCTTCCTAAGGAAGACCGCTACTTCATGACAAAACCAGAGCTGCTCGATAAAATTGTTGGTCTCCTTGGCGGCCGTGTGGCGGAAGAGATCACGTTTAATGAAGTCAGCACAGGTGCGCACAACGACTTCCAGCGTGCGACAGGCATTGCCCGCCGCATGGTGACGGAGTTCGGAATGAGCGACAGGCTTGGTCCGATGCAGTTTGGTTCAAGCTCAGGCGGACAGGTATTCCTTGGACGCGATTTCAACAATGAGCAGAACTACAGTGATGCCATTGCCCATGAAATCGATATGGAAATCCAAGATATCATTAAAACATCTTACCAACGTTGTAAACAAATCCTTACTGAGCATAATGATAAGCTTGAAATTATCGCTCAAACTCTCCTCAATGTGGAAACATTGGATGAAGAGCAAATTAAGGAGCTTGTAAAAACAGGACAGCTGCCTGAGCGAAAAGTCATTTCTTCTCCAGATAATGATGTAAAGGTTACAATTCATAAAAAGGACGAAGAAGATCGCAAGGAAGATTAATACGAAGGATGCCTCTAACAATAGGGGCATCCTTTTTAAAAGGCATCGAAGTTTGTATCGATCTAAAGCGGGCCATAATTCTTAAAATCCAAACGTTAGTGAGGCATTGCCATGATCTTTGTTTTTGACGTAGGAAATACGAATATCGTATTGGGGATGTATGACGGAGATGAACTGAAACATCATTGGAGGATCAGTACTTCCAGAGAAAAAACAGAAGATGAATACGGAATGCTCCTCCTCAGCCTGTTTGATCATGCAGCAATCGGAAAGGAAGAAGTGGAAGGAATTATCATCTCATCCGTCGTGCCTCATATCATGGCGACGTTGGAACGGATGTGCATTAAATTTTTCCATAGAAAACCTCTTGTAATCGGGCCTGGCATTAAAACAGGCCTTAATATCAAATATGAAAATCCAAGAGAGGTAGGAGCTGACCGAATTGTAAACGCGGTTGCCGCCATACACAAATACGGAAATCCGCTGATTATCGTTGATTTTGGAACGGCCACAACGTACTGCTACATCAACGAGGCCGGACATTATATGGGTGGTGCGATCGCTCCGGGAATTAACGTGGCAACAGAAGGACTTTATAAAAATGCAGCGAAGCTTCCGAGGATTGAGTTTGCCAAACCGGAGAATATAATAGGTAAAAATACAGTTAGTGCCATGCAATCAGGACTTTTGTTTGGATATGTTGGACAAGTTGAGGGTATTGTTAAAAGGATAAAAGCTCAGGAGAAAACAAATCCAAAGGTAGTGGCTACTGGTGGAATGGCGGGCTTGATTGCAGAGGAATGTGAGCTGATCGACGTTGTCGATCCTTACCTAACGTTAAATGGCCTGCAATTGATCTATTTAAAAAACACCCGAAAATAAACAGCGTGCTCCTGAGCTATTACTTGAGGATAGGTGATAATATATGTCGGATTATTTAATAAAAGCTCTGGCTTTTGACGGGCAGATTCGTGCTTACGCCATGAGCGGCAGTGAAATGGTGGGAGAGGCTCAGCGCAGACATCAAACGTGGCCGACGGCATCAGCCGCTCTAGGGCGTACGATGATGGCGAGCACCATGATGGCCTCCATGCTGAAAAGTGATAAACATAAGATAACTGTTAAGATTGAGGGCGGTGGGCCGATCGGTGCGATTCTGGTAGATGCTGCACCCAATGGACATACAAGAGGTTATGTCACAAACCCGCAGGTTCACTTTGATCTAAACCCGCAGGGCAAGCTTGATGTTGCACGTGCGGTCGGGAAAGATGGATTTTTGTCAGTAGTAAAGGACCTCGGTCTGCGTGACAATTTCACCGGCCAAGTCCCGCTTGTATCCGGGGAGATCGGTGATGATTTTACGTACTACTTCGCGTCGTCGGAGCAAGTGCCTTCTTCTGTTGGGGTTGGTGTACTCGTTAATCCGGATAACAGCATTCTGGCTGCAGGAGGATTTGTGATTCAGGTGCTGCCGAATGCATCAGACACCATTATTGATCTTTTGGAGGAGCGAATCTCTTCTATTCCTCCGATCTCTAAATTAGTGGAAAAAGGGCTTACACCTGAAGAGATCCTTTTTGAGTTGCTTGGAAAAGAAAACGTTAAAATACTCGAGAAGATGCCGGTTTCCTTTCAGTGTACCTGTTCAAGAGACCGCATCGCCAATGCTCTCGTATCATTGGGCAGAGAGGAAATCCGTTCGATCATTGAAGAGGAAGGACAGGCTGAAGCCCATTGCCACTTCTGCAATGAAACTTATTTATTTTCAGAGGCTGAATTGGAAGACCTATACAACGAGAGCCGATAAGTTCAAAGAATCCAAGCCGTATTCGGTCTATAGGTATAAAGCAGTGCATAAGAATTGACAGACGATTCGTACTGTTTTAAACTTAAACCAATGTATTTACTCGGAATTGGGAGAGTGGTAAGAGTGGCGAGAATTGCGAATTCAATTACAGAGCTTATTGGACGAACACCTGTTGTTAAACTTAACCGCATTACAAATGATTCACATGCAGACGTATACTTGAAACTGGAATTCATGAATCCAGGAAGCAGCGTTAAAGACCGTATTGCTTTATCAATGATTGAAAAAGCTGAAGAGGAAGGCAAACTGAAGGCGGGCGACACCCTCATTGAACCGACAAGCGGAAATACCGGAATTGGTCTTGCAATGGTGGCTGCGGCCAAAGGCTATAAGGCCATTCTTGTCATGCCGGACACGATGAGCTTAGAGCGAAGAAACCTGCTGCGCGCATATGGCGCTGAACTTGTCCTGACCCCTGGTGCTGAAGGAATGGGCGGGGCGATCCGCAAGGCGGAAGCTTTATCTAAAGAACATGGCTACTTCTTGGCCCAGCAGTTCAGTAATGAGGCGAACCCAGAAATCCATCGTCAAACGACCGGAAAAGAAATTCTAGAGCAATTTCCGGATGGACTGGACGGATTTATTTCAGGAATCGGAACAGGCGGCACAATCACCGGTGCGGGGGAAGTACTGAAGGAAGCCTATCCTGATATCCGGTTGTACGCCGTTGAGCCTGCTGATTCACCTGTACTCTCAGGAGGGAAACCAGGCCCGCATAAAATACAGGGAATCGGTGCTGGATTTGTACCGTCGGTCTTAAATACGAAGGTATATGATGAAGTTGTACAGATCACAAATGACGAAGCCTTTGAATTTGCACGCCGTGTGGCAAAAGAAGAAGGAATCCTCGGCGGAATCTCCTCAGGGGCAGCCATTGCTGCTGCTCTAAAAGTGGCAGAGAAGCTGGGCAAAGGGAAAAAAGTACTTGCCATCATTCCGAGTAACGGTGAACGGTATTTAAGCACGCCGCTGTATCAATTTGATGAAACAGAATAATCAATGGATGAAGCTGACAATTTGTCAGCTTTTTTTATGAAGGTTTTTAATGGATAAAAAACTTAGAATAGAAATCACTTTTTTATCCCCAATTTAATCACTGCTTCAGTTACAATAGTATCCATAAGAACGATCAGGAGCGTGACGAGTGTGCCTTATCCAAAGTGTGAAGAGCGAAAGATTATGTTTGATAAAATTTTCTTATCCAAAAACGAATGGTTTCGCCGTTACAGAATGCTGTCGGCCAATGAAGAAAACCATGTCTTGCTTGAAAGCGGGCGGAGCGGAAAATACAGCATCATGGGACTCACCCCTGTTGCTTTTATTACTGGCAAAAACGATAAAGCATCCATTCGATATAAGGACCATATTACGACGAAGAGAGGCAAACTCCTTCCAATCATCAAGAACTGGCTGAGCGTGTTTTCGTGTAATGTTCCAGCGGGGCTTCCTGATTTTAATGGAGGGGCCATCGGGTACTTCAGCTATGATGTGGCACGGGAGATTGAAAAGCTTCCCGACAAGGCAGAGGATGATCTACAGCTTCCGGATGTCTCTCTTATGGTATTTGATGATGTGTTCGTCTACGATCATGAGCAAGAAGTGCTTTGGCTCATTCTTCATTACGAAAAGCAGGATCAACAAAAGGCTGAGAGCAAACTCGCACGTTATAAATCAGAATGGACCGCTGATATCCAAAGCGGCATGCCGGCAAAAAGCGAGAAGCCTCCTTTTTCTTTTCTCCAGGAAACGGTATCCATGGCAGAAGAAGATTTCGTGCAGGCTGTCAAACAAGTGAAAGAATATATTGCTGCAGGGGATGTGTTTCAGGTCAATCTTTCTGTAAGGCAGTCAAAACCGCTCATGTCCATGCCACACGAAATTTATGATGAACTCCGCCGGTTCAACCCATCGCCGTATATGGCTTATTATCATTCGCCTGAAGTTCAGCTCGTCAGCGGTTCCCCTGAATTATTGGTGAAAAAAAAGAAAGACCAAATCAGTACACGCCCTATCGCAGGGACACGCTCGAGGGGAAAGACGGAAGAGGAAGACAGAAGGCTTGCATTAACGCTGATCGAAAACGAAAAAGAACGCGCGGAACATGTCATGCTGGTTGATTTGGAAAGAAACGACCTGGGTAAGGTAAGCAAGTACGGCAGCGTGGAAGTAGATGAGTTTATGACGATCGAAAAATACTCACACGTCATGCACATCGTTTCGAATGTGAGGGGAATACTTCGTGAAGACTGTGACGCCTTTGACTTGATCTCTGCGACGTTCCCAGGGGGGACGATTACAGGTGCACCGAAAATACGGACGATGGAAATTATTGAAGAACTTGAGCCTGTACGCAGAGGAGTATATACTGGCTCTATCGGGTGGATTGGCTACGACGGCGACATGGAATTGAACATCGCGATCCGGACGATGGTCTGCAAGGACGGAATAGCCCACGTACAGGCTGGTGCCGGCATTGTGATCGACTCAGATCCTAAAGCGGAGTACAAAGAGTCGCTGAAAAAGGCCGCAGCCCTATGGCGGGCAAAAGAATTAAGTGAAGAAAGCAAGTACGAATTAGTTTAGCTGAGCTTAGAGGAGGAAGATGAGAATGATTTTAATGATTGACAATTACGATTCATTTACGTACAACCTTGTGCAATACTTAGGAGAGCTGGGAGAAGAACTCATTGTTAAAAGAAATGATGAAATAACGATTGAAGAGATTGAAGCGCTTCAGCCCGATTTTCTTATGATCTCACCAGGCCCGTGTTCGCCGAATGAAGCAGGAATCAGTATGGAAGCTATCAAGCGTTTTGCAGGAGAGGTTCCGATCTTCGGGGTGTGTCTCGGCCATCAGTCGATCGCTCAAGTATTTGGCGGGGACGTGATCCGCTCCGAACGCTTGATGCACGGAAAGACGTCAGCGATCTCCCATGATGGCAAGACCATATTCAGCGGCCTTGAAAAAGAATTTAAGGCGACGAGATACCACTCTCTTATTGTAAAAAAAGAAACGCTGCCAGAGTGTTTTACCGTATCGGCTTGGACCCCGGAAGGAGAAATCATGGCCATTCGCCATAAGACACTCCCTGTAGAAGGGGTGCAGTTTCACCCGGAGTCGATCATGACATCATCCGGCAAGCAATTGCTGCGCAATTTTATCGATCAATACAAAAATAAAGGGAACATGGTATGTACCTCTCTATAGATGGAAAACTTGTAAGTAAAAATGAAGCTTCGATTTCCCCGTTTGACCACGGATTTATGTATGGCCTCGGTGCTTTTGAAACGATCAGGGTCTATGACGGCCATCCGTTTTTATGGGAAGAACATATGAAGCGTCTAAAAGAAGCTCTCGTTGAGCTGAATATTAAGCATGAACTGGACAGTGCAGCCGCATGGATTGATACAAGGCGTTTAATGCGGCGAAACAAATGGAAAAACGCATATATCCGATTCAACATATCAGCAGGAACCGGAGAAGTCGGCCTGCAGACAGATCCATACTTGAACCCGACGGTCATCATTTACGGCAAACCGTTGCCCGAGTACGGACCATATAACGAAAAGGAGCTTGTTGTGCTCCAAACCAAGCGGAATACCCCTGAAGGAAGAATTCGCTTAAAGTCCCATCATTATTTAAACAGTATCCTTGGAAAAAGGGAGCTGAACAGGCCTCATGAGCAGGAGGGCCTGTTTTTGACAGAAGATGGCTTTATCAGTGAAGGAACCGTTTCAAATGTGTTCTGGGTGAAGGACAGTGTCCTCTGTACACCTTCCATAGCAACAGGCATCTTAAACGGAATCACAAGACAGTTCGTGATCGCCTGTGCGGCCAAGATGGGAATGTATACCGAGGAGGGTTTATACACCACTCGTGATCTGGAGAATGCGGACGAGATCTTTTTAACGAATTCGATTCAGGAAATCGTCCCCGTACGCAGCTTTCATGGAAAGGACTTCCCGGGTGCCGGCGGGAACACTGCTCATTCGCTATTATTTCTATATCATTCATGCAGCAAAAGTTTATGGAACATTGATGAACTTGTTTGAAGGGAGAACCTCTGATGGGACAGACAGCAACAGCCAAGAATCTTAATTTCATAACCTGTGGCCCATACACGCTGGATTTATCGAAGAAAACGTATGTTATGGGAATATTGAATGCCACTCCGGATTCCTTTTCTGATGGAGGCAGGTACAACACGATCCAGCGCGCAGTTGAACATGCGAAGCAAATGGTGGAAGACGGTGCCGATATTATTGATATCGGAGGAGAGTCGACCCGTCCGGGCGGCGAAAAGGTAGGGGCAGAGGAAGAATTAAGGCGTGTGATCCCGGTCATCGAGGCCGTCTCCCGCGAAGTGAATGTTCCGATCTCCATCGATACGTACAAATCAGAAGTCGCTGAAAAAGCCATTCTAGCCGGAGCGCATATCATTAATGATGTTTGGGGAGCAAAGGCGGATGAACGGATGGCCTCCACAGCGGCAAAGCTCAACGTGCCGATCATTCTCATGCATAACCGGACGGATCGTAATTATGCGGAATTGATGCCTGATATCATTGCGGATTTAAACAGGAGCATCGCCATTGTATCGAAAGAAGGCGTGAGACCCGAAAACATCATATTAGATCCCGGAATCGGGTTTGCCAAAACCCAAGAGCAGAATCTCGAAACGATGAGAAACCTGGACCAGATTGTGGCGATGGGATATCCCGTACTCTTGGGAACTTCCAGAAAATCCATGATTGGGCATGCCCTCGATCTTCCTGTGAATGAACGAATGGAGGGTACGGGCGCCACCGTTTGCCTCGGCATTGAGCGGGGTTGTACAATTGTTCGCGTGCATGATGTTAAAGAAATGGGCCGCATGGCAAGAATGATGGATGCCATGCTCGGAAAAGGATGAAAACGCATGGATAAAATATATATGAACGGCCTTTCCTTTTATGGTTATCATGGTGTTTTCCCTGAAGAGAATAAACTCGGCCAGCGGTTTTTTGTTGATCTAATCCTTGAAATGGATCTTCAGCCCGCGGGTACAACGGATGATCTTGAAAAAACAGCAAACTACGGTGACATCTATGCCACCGTAAAAGAGATCGTTGAAGGTGAGCCGAAAAAATTGGTCGAAACGGTAACGGAAAGCATCGCCTCGTCTCTTCTTTCCAGTTACCCGCTTATTCAGAAATGCACGGTTAAAGTCATCAAGCCCGACCCGCCGATTCCCGGGCATTACGACTCTGTTGCCATAGAGATGAACCGGAGCCGAGCCTGATGAATAGTGTTTACCTTTCACTCGGTTCCAACCTGGGGAACCGGGAAGAATATATAAGGAAGGCCATCGAGGCATTAAGTGATCATCCCGCCATTGAAGTCGAAAGGATATCTTCGCTGTATGAAACAGAACCGGTCGGTTTTACTGATCAGCCCCCTTTTCTGAATTTGGCGGTAAAGGTGCAGACAAGCCTGTCTGCAGAAGCTTTGCTGAGCATAACCCAGGAAATTGAGAATCAGCTGGAAAGAATACGGAAAATCAGATGGGGCCCAAGGACAATCGACCTTGACATTTTGTTGTATAATAATGAACGTATACAGTCAGAACGGCTGCACATTCCGCATCCGCGCATGCTGGAACGTGCTTTTGTGATGATTCCGTTGCTTGAGATTGCTCCAGATCTTACATTCCCAGATGCAGGCGTATCATTGAATGACGTCTTCAGACAGCTGCAGAATAAAGAAGGTGTGCACATATGGAAGAGGAAAAGTGGGGCAGGAGAATACGGGCCTTTCGAAAGCTGAAGGGCTATACACAAGAAGGCCTTGCGAAGGACTTGGGGATCTCTGTTTCTATACTTGGAGAAGTAGAACGCGGCAACCGCAAACCGAAGGACGAACTCATGATTAAGATTGCAACGATCTTTCAGGTTTCTATAGATGAATTAACGCAAGACCATGTCAAAAATAAAGCGAGGTGAAAAAGAATGTTGAAAATCGGTGGTATTACGATGAAGAATCCTGTAGTCCTCGCACCTATGGCTGGTGTCTGCAACCCGGCATTCCGCCTGATCGCCAAGGATTTCGGAGCGGGGCTTGTTTGTGCCGAAATGGTAAGCGATAAAGGGATTCTTTACGAAAATGAAAAATCTTTAAGAATGCTCTACGTAGATGAGAGAGAAAAACCGCTTAGCCTGCAGATCTTTGGAGGGGAACGCGAATCTCTCGTTGCGGCAGCTAAGTATGTAGATAAGCATACAAATGCCGATATTATAGATATCAACATGGGTTGTCCGGTGCCGAAGATCACAAAATGTGACGCAGGAGCGAGATGGCTTCTGGACCCAAATAAAATTTACGAGATGATTGCTGCTACAGTAGATACTGTTCAAAAGCCTGTGACGGTCAAAATGCGTGTCGGCTGGGATGAAGACCATATCTTCGCTGTACAAAACGCACAAGCAGTAGAACGGGCCGGCGGGGCTGCAGTAGCTGTCCACGGCCGGACGCGTGTGCAAATGTATGAAGGGAAAGCGAACTGGGATATCATCAAGCAAGTAAAAGAGAATGTTTCCATTCCGGTGATTGGAAACGGAGATATCTCTACTCCTCACGATGCCAAGCATGCGCTTGAGACTTACGGTGTGGATGGCGTTATGATCGGCCGCGCGGCGCTTGGGAACCCTTGGATGCTCTACCGTACCGTTCAGTTCCTTGAAACGGGAGAAATCCCTGCGGAACCGACACCAAGAGAAAAGATCGATATCTGTATGCTTCATATGGACCGTCTCATTGACCTTAAAGGGGAAGTGGTGGCCGTTCGTGAGATGCGCAAGCACGCTGCATGGTATTTAAAAGGCCTTCCAAAAACAGGTTCGGTCCGAAACGAAGTAAATACAAAAACAACAAGGGATGAAATGAGCAAGCTCCTCTACGGGTATATTGAAGAAGTAGAAGCCATACAACAAGAAAAAGTGAGCTAAGCCAATGACCCTATTGATTTTAACCGACAGCCAGAACCTATTTCTGGCTTTTGTTGCACTTATGTTTTCTTCATAATGACGCTTCCTGGTGTGTTCAAAAAGTATTATTTTTAATAATGATATGGGGGTAAAGCAAATGGACCATGAAACGGTTTTGCTTACGAACGAAGGCACCAGGAGGCTTAAGCATGAGCTTAAAAGCTTAATCGCGGAAAAAGAACAATGCACCGCTGAGGAAGAAGGCCTTTTTCTGGACAAGAGGATCAAACAGCTTGAACAGGTGCTGATCCATGCCCAGCTTCTCTCCAGCGAAAAGGAGCCGGGGCAAACTGCGGAAGTAGGATCGACCATTACACTTCTCGAACTTGAATTTCAGGATGAGATGACCTATACGATCGTCCATCCCTATGAAGCCGACCCGAGAGAGTTTAAAATCGCGGCGGATTCCCCGGTGGCTCAAGCGGTTATCGGCAAGCCACTGAATGCCAAGATTCATATCTCCCTTCCAGGGGGCCATATTTCTTATAAAATCATTAACATACAAAATTGCAAAAGGTAGGAGAGTTTTCATGAGCCAGGACTTAGAATTAAATGACTTGCTGCGGGTCCGCAGAGAAAAAATGAACAGCATCCGTGAAAGCGGAAAAGATCCGTTCGGCACGAAATACGTCCGCACACATACCGCTGCTGACATAACAGCCCAATATCAAGATGTATCCAAAGAAGAACTGGAAGAGCAAGCAATTGAAGTGACGATTGCAGGACGCATCATGACCAAGCGCGGAAAAGGAAAAGCCGGGTTTGCCCACGTTCAGGACCTTACAGGACAAATTCAGATCTACGTGAGAACAGATGCAGTAGGCGAGGAGCAGTATGATCTGTTCAACACGATTGATATCGGTGACATCGTCGGAATCACAGGCACTGTATTCAAAACAAAAGTAGGGGAACTTTCCGTAAAAGCAAAAGATTTTCAGCTGCTGACGAAATCACTCCGTCCGCTGCCTGATAAATTCCACGGGCTTAAAGACGTAGAACAGCGCTACCGTCAGCGGTATGTCGATCTGATCATGAACCCTGAAGTAAAAGATACCTTTATCGCCCGCAGTAAGATCATCCGCTCCATGAGACGCTACCTGGACGATCACGGATATTTGGAAGTTGAAACTCCAACCATGCATTCCATTCCTGGAGGGGCATCTGCGCGGCCGTTCATTACGCACCATAACGCCCTAGATATGGAGCTTTACATGCGAATCGCTATTGAGCTTCATCTGAAACGCCTCATTGTCGGCGGTTTGGAAAAGGTGTATGAGATCGGCCGCGTATTCAGGAACGAAGGTGTTTCTACCCGCCATAATCCTGAATTTACGATGATCGAACTATATGAAGCTTATGCGGACTATCACGACATCATGGAACTTACCGAAAACCTTATTGCTCATGTTGCGAAAGAGGTACACGGCAGCACGACCGTAAAATACGGCGATTATGAAGTAAATCTCGAGCCCCGCTGGAAACGAGTTCACATGGTTGATGCAGTAAAAGAAGCAACAGGTGTAGACTTCTGGCCGCAAATGAGCCGTGAGGAAGCTGTGACACTGGCTAAAGAACATAATGTTCCTGTAAAAGACAATATGTCTTACGGACATATCGTGAACGAGTTCTTTGAACAATTCGTGGAAGAGACACTCATCCAGCCTACCTTTGTATACGGCCACCCAGTTGAGATTTCTCCGCTTGCCAAGAAAAATCCTGAAGATGAAAGGTTCACTGACCGATTTGAATTGTTTATCGTCGGCCGTGAGCACGCGAACGCATTCTCTGAGCTTAATGATCCAATCGATCAAAGAGAGCGTTTCGAAGCCCAACTCAAAGAGCGTGACCAGGGGAACGACGAGGCCCATATGATGGATGAGGACTTTGTCGAAGCACTGGAGTACGGTATGCCTCCTACTGGCGGACTAGGGATCGGAATCGATCGCCTCATCATGCTTCTGACCGACTCTCCTTCTATCCGGGATGTACTGTTATTCCCTCAAATGCGCCATAGCGATAAGTAATGGCGCTCAGGTTCAGACCGTCTGCACAACGTTTGCAGACGGTTTTTTTATGCTTTCAAAAGAAATCTCAACTTTTTTCTTAAATAGGGTTGCAAGACATTCGAAAAGGTGATATATTATTACCTGTCGCTGCAAAGCATATCTGCTCAACAAACTTTATAAAAATTTTTTAAAAAAGAATGTTGACAGGTTAAAGGCAGCGTGGTAAGATAATAAAGTCGCCAATAAGCGACGGCAAACGACAGCACAAACGCTGAAGTTTGACACAAAATGTTCTTTGAAAAC
>NZ_JBDPNU010000016.1:0-60640 GCF_050468105.1 Fictibacillus sp. NRS-1165 | reverse complement strand
TTGGTTTTCAAAGAACATTTGTGCGTTGTTAGCGTAACTTTCTCATTATATCCATTGCAAGAGCGGATGTCAAGTACATAGCCCTTAAAAAATGGTGGGCCTAAATGGACTCGAACCATCGACCTCACGCTTATCAGGCGTGCGCTCTAACCAGCTGAGCTATAGGCCCAAAAAAATAAAATGGAGCGGGTGATGAGAATCGAACTCACGACCAGAGCTTGGAAGGCTCTTGTTTTACCACTAAACTACACCCGCGCAAAGATGGTCGGGAAGACAGGATTTGAACCTGCGACCCCCTGGTCCCAAACCAGGTGCTCTACCAAGCTGAGCCACTTCCCGTTATGGCGCGCCCTGAGAGATTCGAACTCCCGACCTTTTGATTCGTAGTCAAACACTCTATCCAGCTGAGCTAAGGGCGCATTTATTTGTTTCTGTATTTAAATGTTTATAAGAAGCTTTTGGTGCGGTCGAGAGGACTCGAACCTCCACGGGGTTGCCCCCACTAGCCCCTCAAGCTAGCGCGTCTGCCATTCCGCCACGACCGCAAAAGCAATTAAAGTTTTAAATAAATGGTGCGGGTGAAGGGACTCGAACCCCCACGTCATAAGACACTAGATCCTAAGTCTAGCGCGTCTGCCAATTCCGCCACACCCGCATGTGTGTTTGTGTTGCTGTATTTAAGATGGTGAGCCATGAAGGACTCGAACCTTCGACCCTCTGATTAAAAGTCAGATGCTCTACCGACTGAGCTAATGGCTCATGAAGATGGCTGGGCTAGCAGGATTCGAACCTACGAGTGACGGAGTCAAAGTCCGTTGCCTTACCACTTGGCTATAGCCCAATAATCATGATGTTTATATAGTTAAGAAAAATGGCGGACCCGACCGGGATCGAACCGGCGATCTCCTGCGTGACAGGCAGGCATGTTAACCGCTACACCACGAGTCCGTTATGTTAGTTTTGTAAGAAAATCGTTTGGTGACCCGTACGGGATTCGAACCCGTGTTACCGCCGTGAAAGGGCGGTGTCTTAACCGCTTGACCAACGGGCCACACATGGCAGAGAAGAAGGGATTCGAACCCTCGCGCCGCGTTAGCGACCTACTCCCTTAGCAGGGGAGCCCCTTGAGCCACTTGGGTACTTCTCTAAAATATGGCTCCACAGGTAGGACTCGAACCTACGACCGATCGGTTAACAGCCGATAGCTCTACCACTGAGCTACTGTGGAATGTGTTTTTGAGACATTTAATATCATACTTTGTTTAGCCTCAAAAGTCAATAGCTTTTTTAAAATTTTATTTTGTCTATGTAAGGACAAGATGTCTTTCAGCGACTTTATTAATCTAACACAGATCGGACTTGCCGGTCAATACTTTTTTTTGACTTTAAGTTAAAATCAATTTTCCTCTGCATTTGCCGCATACATATTTAGCGGTATTGACCTTGCGCTGGCGCCTGTATTGCTGATGGCAGTCTGAACATAAATAGAGATACTTATACGCCTGGACGTTTCTGGTTCCTGGCAGGGTTTCGCAATACCGAAGCCCGCCTACCTTGTGAAGAAGCTGTTTGAATTCAGGGTCCCGGTGTTTATATCCCCTTCCTTCTATATGCAAGTGGTAATGGCACAGCTCATGTTTAATGATGCCGGTCAGCGCGTCAATGCCGAATTCACTCAGCTGCTTGGGGTTGATCTCGATATCATGCGATCTCAGCAGATAGCGTCCGCCCGTGGTTCTTAGCCGGCCGTTAAAGCGGGCGGTATGCCGAAAGGGCTTATGAAAGGAATCCTGTGATATTTGTTCAACAAGAAGCTGAAGTTCCGATTGTTCCATTTCTTTTTCTTATTCCTCCTGAACGCAAAAAGTTGGTCACATCAACAAGCCATGAGACATAGACTAAATCACGCTTGAATAAGTGGAGGTTTTGTCTATGCCTACATGGTTTAAGAAGCAACTTAGAAAAGCCTACTATCAAAAGGACCGTTATCAGATCCGTCTTTTGAATCAATGCTGGTTTTTTTATAACCAAAAAAACTGTACGACTGAAAGCAAAAGTCTGCCCTGATCCGCTCAGCAGTCTTACTGGGCTTCCAGCGGCAGCATAGTAAGCGCCACTCTGCCTTTTGCAAGGTCGACGCTGTCGACCCATACGGTTACGACCTGGCCGACACTGACGACATCCATAGGATGCTTCACAAAGCGTTTAGCCAGTTTAGAAATATGCACCAGTCCATCCTGCTTCACGCCAATATCTACAAAAGCACCAAAGTCCACGACGTTACGGACCGTTCCTTCAAGCTCCATTCCTTTTTGCAGATCTTCCAGCTTTAATACATCGGTTTTCAGGAGCGGCTTCGATAATTCCTCACGAACATCCCGGTTAGGCCGCAATAAACCATCAATGATATCTTGAAGTGTCGGTTCCCCAATGTTTAATTTGGCTGCCATTGATTTTATATCGATGGTTTTCAGCTTGGACTTTAAACCATCCGAACCGATATCCTTCACATAGCTATCCATTTCTTTCAGCAGCTGCAGTGTCTCTTTATAGCTCTCAGGGTGAATCGCCGTTTGGTCAAGTGGATTCTTTCCGTCAGGAATGCGTAAAAATCCGATACACTGCTCATAGGTTTTCGCTCCGAGTCTCGGTATTTTCTTGAGTTCTTCCCGCTTTTCGAATTTCCCCTTTTCCTCTCTCGCCTTTACTATGTTCTGCGCCACCGTTTTGGACAAGCCTGCTACATATTGAAGAAGGGATGAGGAAGCGGTATTCACATTCACACCCACTTGGTTAACCGCTGTTTCGACGACAAAGGTTAACGATTCGTTGAGGCGTTTTTGTGAAACATCATGCTGATACTGCCCTACCCCAACAGACTTAGGATCGATCTTCACGAGTTCGGCCAGCGGGTCCTGCAGACGCCGGGCGATGGAGATCGCACTTCGTTCCTCGACTTGCAATTCCGGAAACTCCTCCCTTGCGATTGCAGAGGCTGAATAAACACTGGCACCCGCTTCGTTTACTATGATGTAGGAAACAGGCCCCTCAGTGCTTTTAATCGTATGAGCAATAAATTGCTCTGTTTCTCTGGATGCGGTTCCGTTTCCGATCGCGATGACATGGATGCCGTATTTTTTGATCAGCTCCTTGACCACTGCCTCGGATTTTTGCACTTCTGATCTTGGCGGAGTAGGATAGATCGTCTGTATATGAATCATTTTGCCCGTCTCGTCCACCACACCAAGCTTGCAGCCTGTCCGGTAAGCAGGGTCAACCCCTAGCACCATTCTTCCCTTTAAAGGGGATTGAAGAAGAAGGTTCCTCAAGTTCTCGGAAAAAATATGGATCGCCTGTTCCTCGCCCTTATCTGTAAGTTCATTGCGTATATCGCGTTCAATGGAAGAAGCAATCAGTCTTCGATAGCTGTCTTCAATGGCCTCTTTTAAGTATGGAACAGCCGGAGAGGATGATTTTTTGATCACACTTCGGTAAAGCCGTTCAATGATCTTCTCTGAAGGAGATTCGATATCCACCTTTAAAACGTCTTCCTTTTCCCCGCGATTTACGGCAAGAATACGGTGCGGAACGATCTTTTGAACGGGCTCGCTGTATTCATAATACATTTCATATACTTTTTTCTCATCCTCGCCATTTTTCTTTAGCGATGTCTGAAGTTTTCCTTCCTTAAACGTCAGTTCTCTGATCCAGGTTCGGATGGAAGCATCATCTGACAGCTGTTCTGCAATGATATCCTGTGCACCCGCTATGGCTTCTTCCGGTGTATGTACTTCTTTTTCTTCAGACAAAAACTCTCCGGCCTTCTCCAGCACATTGCCTTGCCAAGGCTGGCTCATCAGCCAATCAGCCAAAGGCTCAAGCCCTTTTTCTTTTGCCACAGTCGCACGGGTTCTTCGCTTTTGCTTGTAGGGGCGATAAAGGTCTTCGATTTCCTGAAGTTTTTTTGCATTTGTAATGGATGCAGCCAGATCATCCGTCAGTTTTCCCTGTTCACCGATCAGACGAAGTACTTCCTCTTTGCGTTCCTTCAGGTTTTCGGAATAATGCCATCTATCCATGATTTCTTTGATTTGAACTTCATCCAGTCCGCCTGTCAGCTCTTTTCGGTACCTGGCAATAAAGGGGACCGTATTTCCGTCTTTTAATAAATCGATCACGTTTACGACTTGTTTTTGTTTGATCCCGATTTCTTTTGCAATTTCCGAATAGCCAATATCCGCTTTTTCGATTGTTCCTTCCAATAGAAGTACCCCTTTCATTACTGTAAAAATATCGTGTACTCTTCTAGTTTAACACTTTCCCATCGTTTTAAGAAAACGTGAGCGAGGCAATAAAAAAGGCACCTGTTTTTACAGGTGCTCAATCTCCTCTTCCTCTATGACGCGGGATGCATGAGTGGAACGATATTGGCGGCTGACAGACGGGCTTTCCAAAACAATTTCTGTTCTTTTGGCCACGCTGACGTAACGTACAACGTAGTAAAAAGCAATCAGACCAAGGGCAATCCAAATCCAAAAACCAGGATTCAACACACATCACCCCTTTTCAATTAGTATATGAAGATCCATCCTAAATACCACAAAAAAAAGCCGAGACACAATGCTCGGCTTCAATCATGCATGTGATACTTTTCCCACGAGACAGGTAGCATCATCAATTAATTTTTGAGATAAGTTTCCAAGATAAGCCGCAGACTCTTTGGGCGAAACCATGTTCGTCAAGATGATACGGCTTTGTGTGTGAATTTCCATTCCATCAGAATAAATAATAAAAGCGGTCTGATCATCGAAAGGAAATTGCTGGATTCGGAACTTCTGCGGTTTCCCGGAAAGAAAACCTACAGTTGGAAGGGGATAAATCAGCTTGCGGTCTTTCCCTGCCATCATAAACCGAATATTTCCGATGCCGGCATAATAGACCGTTCGCTGCTGGAAATCGATCTTAAAGATGGAAAGAACCGCTCCGCGCGTTCCCCTCAGTTCCTCGTTACACACCTGCATGAGCGACTCAACATCTAATTGATGATTCTGCTCAACTGCAGTAACAGCGGCCTGAGAAGCCATTTTCGCCATACTTCCGCTCCCCAGTCCATCCGCGACTGCACAAATAAAATAATCACGGGTTTCCGTGACATAAAAACTATCTCCGCATAAATCATTCCCATTCTTAGGCTTTTGAAAAGAAGAGACAGCTATTTTGTCATAGGAATAGTCCTGGATCATTTTAAAGCCTCCGATGGTTCAACGCGAATTGCTTCCCGAAGTTTTTCAAGTGCTCTCCGTTGCAAGCGAGAAACATGCATTTGTGAAATATCAAGCCTTTCTCCTGTTTCTTTCTGGCTTAAATTTTCAAAGTACGTACATTTCAATATCTCTTGTTCTCTTTCAGAAAGAACGGCAAAAGCCTTCTGTAAGAGCATCCTTTTATCTATCTGATCAAAGCCCGCATCCTGTGACCCGACGAGGTCAAGCAAAGTTACCGTGCTTCCTTCCTGATCGGCTTCAATGGAACTGTCGACCGAAAGAGCCTGGTAGCTTTTGCCCATCTCCATCGTCTCCAGCACTTCCTCCTCCGTAACCTCCAGGTAATCGGCAATTTCCTGGATTTTCGGTGATCGCTGAAGCTGGTTCGTCAATTCTTCTACGGCTTTTTTAATACGCGGCCCAAGCTCTTTAATTCGTCTCGGTACGTGTACACTCCAGGTTTTATCCCGGATAAACCGTTTGATTTCACCAATGATGGTTGGAACGGCAAAAGATTCAAACGAACGGCCAAAGTCGGGATCATATCTGCGGAGTGCAGCAAGCAGTCCGATCATGCCGACCTGAACTAAATCATCATGAATGCTTTTTCCCTTTGAAAACTTCCGTGCAAGAGAATGGACAAGATCTTGGTACTGCTGCACGAGTTTCGTTTGCAGAATTTCGTTTTGCGGGTCGTTCTGAAGCTCATCTATCCACTGATAAACTTCCTCTTTATTGTGTAGGTGCTGGTGAGGTCCTGTCGACATTTTCCTCCACCTCATCTCTGTGAAGATACTTCGTCATCATTACGATTACACCCGCTTCACCGCTGATTTCCACTTTATCCATCAATGATTCAATTAGGAAGAGGCCCAGACCTCCTTCGTTCAATTGTTCTACGGATTTTCCTTCAACAGGTCCGAGTGATTCGTTCACATCATCATAATCGAAACTCTTCCCATGGTCCACAACCATAATTTCGAGCCGGTCATCGTATACGCCACAGCCAATTCGGATTTGTCCTTTTTCTGACTCCGTGTACGCATGATTCACTGCATTCGTACAGGCTTCTGAAACAGCGATTTTAATATCTTCTATTTCATCAAAAGCAAAACCCATCCGGTTGGCAATACCAGATATCGTCAGACGCACCACTCCGACATAGTCGGGTTTGGCGGGTACGGTCATTTCGATAAAATCAGAGGCTTTATTCATCTGGCCTCCCCCTTTACCTCATTGTCTATATCCATAACCTCAGTCAGGCCGGTAATTTCAAACAAGCGTCTCACTCGGTCCGTCATTCCGCGCAGCTTTAACGTGCTTTCGTTCTTTTTGGTCGACTTTAAAGCTCCGACGAAAATCCCAAGCCCAGTGCTATCCATATACTCAATGTGCTGAAGATCGATGATGATTTGCACATTTTCCACCTCAGTCAGAGGAACCAGCACTTCTTTTAGCTTTGGTGCAGTGTACGCGTCTACTTCTCCGGCTAGTAATAAATAATGAATTCCATTGTTCTCTTCATGTTTGATTTGCAGATTCATCTTTTTCCCCCCAGGATATTATCATAAACCCATAAAATTATTTACCCTTTTCGAAAAACGGTCAAACCCTTCTTTTTAAAATAATAAGTGTAAAGTCATCTCGTAGTTCAAATTCCTGAAGTCTCTCAAGCTCTGCAAACACACAGTCCACGATTTCCTGTGCAGGCTTATGCATATTCTCACGAATCAAGCCGACGATTTCATCTCTTTCAATAAATCCTTTGCTGGTGCGGCACTCTGTCACACCGTCAGAAAGCAGAATGATCATATCACCCGGGTCGACCTGCTTTTCAAATTCCTTGTATTTCGTTGTACGGGAAACACCCAAAACGAGCCCTTTGGCAAACATGTCCTCAAACTTATCATTCGCCGCTTTATAAAAAAAGCCAGGTTCGTGTCCCGCACCGGCAAAATAAAACTTATGGACATCTGTGTCATAAAGCCCATACAACATAGTGATAAACATGTTAGGATGCACGTTTTGTTCCACAACTCTATTTAAATTTTCAAGCAGCAGGTTAGGCTGCATCCGCTGCTCAGGCAGACTGTCCATGGCATATTTGATCATGGACATGCAGAGCGCAGCCGGAATCCCCTTGCCGATAATATCTGCCACTGCAACGCTGATTGATTTATCGTCTTTCACAAAATTAAAGTAATCACCGTTCATCTTCTTGGCCGGGACGCTGATCACCCCGATATCCAGAGAGTCCACGTCAGGCACATCGCTGAGCAGAAGGGTTTGCTGCATGCTCGCCGCCACTTCTATTTCCGATTCAAGCTGGCGCTGACGGGTCCTTAAACTCTGATGCTCCCGATATGCGAACCCATATCCGATCATGACTTCCAGAAGAAAATCAAAGGAATCCCTCATTCCTTCTGACATGTCGGGGAAAAGTTCACTCAGCACATTCACGTGATGGCTGATCACGTCATCGGGTGAGATCTGCTGCTCAATCAGTTTCCTGCTAAATTGCTGGCCTTTATATAATGCAGTCTCGCTTTTCCCTTTAAGATAGGTAGTCAGCAAGTCTTTATATCGATCGATGATCATTTCTCTGTCGTTCATTTAAAACCCCTCCTAACGAAGCCACTTCGTCGCAAGGATTTCCGTCCCGCTGTCAAGCGTAGAATCAATGGAGAACTCGTCCATTAAACGCTTCACTCCAGGGAGTCCAGCACCCAGTCCGCCAGAAGTCGTATATCCATCCTCCATAACCTTGCGGATGTCCCGGATTCCAGGGCCGTTATCCACGGCGATGATGCGGAGCCCTTTTCTTCCCATCTGTTCTACAGGCTCGAGGCAAATCTTTCCGTTGCCGGCGTACAAATAAATATTACGGGCTAACTCAGAAATGGCGGTCGTAATACGAGCCTGGTCCACATTGCCAAACCCCAGTTCTTTTGCCATGTTTCTGCCTAACTGCCGGGCACTGACGATATCCCATTCATTGCAAACCTCTACACAGGATTGGATGTCCATGCTCATCCCTCCAGTTCCAGTCGCAATTTATCAAGCCCTTGTTCAAGATCAAGTGCTGTTGGAACCTCTCTCATCGAAATCCCCAGATCAATCAAAGTAATGGCTACCGCGGGCTGAATACCAGTCAGAACGACTTGCGCTCCCATCAGTTTTGACATGCGGACGACATCTCCCAGTACTTTTGCGATAAAGGAATCGATCATATCTACGGAAGTCAGGTCAATAACTACACCTTTTGCGCCGGTGTCATGAATTTTATTCAGAAGATCTTCCTGAAACTGTAGAGCTGTCTGATCGTCGAGCTCTACTTGAATCGTAATAAGAAGATACTCATGCAGTTTCAAAATAGGAATTCTCATTTTCCCCACTCCCTATTTTTCTTTAACGATTTGTTGGTTTGTGATTTCCAGAGCTCTTTCCATCCCTTTTTGCAATGTGCTTTTTGTAGGGAATAAGCTTAAATCAATGCCGAGACTTACAATCGTCTGTGCAATTTCCGGCCTGATCCCTACCAGAATACAAGTGGAGCCAAGAAGCCTGACTGCATCGGCTGCCTGGATGATATGGTGAGCCACCATTGTATCGACAACGGGGACGCCAGTAATATCAATAAGAACTACTTCAGAACGGTATTGAATAACGCCTTCAAGCAAATTCTCCATGATCCGTTTTGCACGTTCGGTATCAATGGTTCCGATCAGCGGCATGACACTGATGTTCTGGAATACCGGAATAAGCGGTGCTGATAATTCGAGCAACGCTGATTTTTGAATGGAAACGGTCCGCTCCCATATCTGAGAAGAATTTTGAACCATTGAATGTAAAATAGGATCCATCCAGCGGTCGAGTTCCCTATATATATCTACTGCGGTATCCTTTTCAAGGTTTTCTTCCTGAAAGATCATCTCCAGAATGATCCTGCGGAAAGACTGAAGACCCTGTGTCAAATATTCAAGAGACATGTTTGACCGCAGTACTTTATCGAAAAAACGTTCCAATGTTCCATCTGCTGAAATATCCCCATGGCTGATATGATGGATGAGCAAAGATAAAAATTCGTTGTTCAGCTGACTATACATATGGGGTGTCATTATGCTTGTCTGACTTTTGAAAGCATCAAGCTCTCTGGACCAAAGCTTATCTATTTCATTGCGGTTATTTTTAATAATATTGATGATGGCCGCGTTCATCCTATACCCCCTTATGATCGGCATCGGTACACTATGTTTATTATTCCATTTCTCACTCATTCTTGCAATCTTTTGCTATATAGTTCGCCCGCAATACCCAAAAGCTGTGCATTTTTCGGAAGTAAATGATTCCCAATGAAAAAAACTGCCAATTCCCAAGGAGAAACGGCAGTTTTTTTAAAAGTCAATAAGACCAAGACTAATTTGTAACGCTTCATCAACGCGACGCATCATCTCATCATCAAGATGCGTAATTTTGTCGGTCAGCCTTTGTTTATCTATCGTACGAATTTGCTCCAGCAAGATGACAGAATCCCGTTCGAATCCGTACTTCTTCGCATTGATCTCCACATGCGTCGGCAGTTTCGCCTTTTGGATTTGAGCGGTTATGGCTGCGACAATAACAGTAGGACTAAATCGGTTACCGATATCATTTTGAATGATCAAGACCGGCCTGATTCCCCCTTGTTCCGATCCGACAACCGGGGAAAGATCTGCAAAGTAAACGTCTCCGCGTTTAACGATCAACTGGCTACACCCCGCTAACTAAGCGGTCTAAGGTAATTTCAGCTTCCTCCTCTAAAAGAAAGGCTTCTGATGCAATGTTCAAATTGATTTTTGCCATTTCCATATAACCCTGTCTCATAGATTCACGAATGTGACGTTTCTTCTTCTCGCGGATATACATCTTTGTTGCTTGATGTATAAATTCGCTGCGGTCCAAATTCTCATTCTTAATCATTCGGTCTACCTCATTGATAATCTGTTGAGGAAGACTAATTACAATCCTCTTTGTGTTAGCCAATTCGGACACACCTACACCTCCAGAGCAAAGCATTTCAGCAATTTGCTACGATCATTCTTAACCAAATATAATCTTATCACTTCAGATAAGGGTTTGCAAAACGATTTCAGAGTAAATATTCTTCAAGTTTTTTAATAGTCCTGCTAATATTCTGCTAAAAATTTAAAATTACATTCATTTTTTATAAAATTCGACCTTACTTTTTATAAATACGGGGTACACGGCCTGTAATTAAACAGGGAATTTCGTAGTTTATCGTACCGATTTGCGCCGCAAGATCATCTATAGCAATCTTCTCGTCCCCCTGGCGGCCGATCAGCGTCACCAGCTCGCCTGCCTCCATTTCATAAGGAAGCCGGATCATGCATTGATCCATACAGATCCTTCCTGCAAACGGAACCCTCTCTCCCCGGACCAATGCGTGCCCGTTCTCGGCATAACGCCTCATCCAGCCGTCAGCATAACCGATCGGAAGGGTGCCGATCCACTCTTCTTCTTTGGCGGTATACGCTGCTCCATAACTTATCGTATCTCCCGGCTGAACTTTTTTCACATGAACAAGCCGTGTGTGAAGTGAGAAGGCTTCCTTCAATGGAATAGGCAGCACGCTCTTTAGTTCTGGTGAAGGTGCAAGTCCGTACATCGAGATTCCGATTCTTACTATATTAAATAGTCTCTCAGGAAACCTTAGTGAAGCCGCGCTGTTTCCGCAATGGACGAGGGACGGCGATGCACCTGTTTGGCGAACCCATTCCAGACTCTTGTCAAACCTTTGAAATTGTTTGTCTACCAGATCGGATTCCAGTTCATCTGCCGTTGCAAAATGCGTAAACACGCCTTCAAGACAGAACTGAGGATCGTTCTCTATTCTTAAAGCGAGACGTTTCGTTTCCTCCTCTTCCCTCGTTCCAATCCGCCCCATTCCTGTATCAATTTTAAGGTGAAGATTGACCTTCTCCTGTCCTTGAAGCCGGGCAGAAGCCTCCTCCACCCAGTCTTCCTGAAAAACGGTTAGGGAAATATGATATTCTGCGGCGAGCGGTGCATCTTCCGGTCTTGTCCGGCCGAGTACGAGAATCGGCGCCTCGATGCCTTGTTGTCGAAGAGACAGAGCTTCATCCAGCAATGCTACCGCCAGATAGGAGGCTCCGGCATCAAGTGAGGCAAGGGCGACAGGCAATGCCCCATGTCCATAGCCGTCCGCTTTAACGACAGCCATAATTTCAGTTCCATCTGCCAGAAGGCCGCTGAATGATCGAATATTATCCCTTATGCAGGACAGATCAACCTCTGCCCAAGTGTCTCTGTAAAACTCCCGAGTATCCAAACAAATCCGTCCCATCTATCTGTACTATCTCTAAGTTCTTCCATTAGAAAATCATCTATTCGTTATTCTACAGCAAACCCTCCATTTTCGTAAGGGCTAATACAGAATAAAAAAGGCTGATTCACAAAGTGCGAAATCAGCCATGCTCTTTATTTGCTATTATTTTGATCCTTGTGCAGACACAGAGCGGGCGATCGCCATCAGTTCTTCCTGGCCAAGTGAGTTGGATGCGAGGAAAAAGTTCACTCCCTTATACGTCCATGAAATGGATTTATCATTCATGGCGCCCACCGTGTAGCCAAGATCGACCGGTTCTCCTCCTGGCATCGTCAGCCTTTCCGGTTTCCCTGCGGCTGTCTGTACCGCTTCATGTTTACTTTCGATCAGTGTAAAGGATTTTTTATTGTTTTCATCAGTAAAACTTAGAATCACCTTTTTTCCATCGGCCAAGGTGACTTCTTTTTCGTTCGTTAATTCAATATTCCCTGGGCCGCTGTATTTCGGATACAGGACTTCCATTGCTTTTGGGCTGCTCGACTGGCTCATTGCCGGCAGCTCCAGCTGAGCGCCTGTCATGTTGGTTTCCATATCAAAAGCGCCTTTATCAAACTTCGCATTAAACTTTACGTTGGAGAATTGGAGCTTTACCAGTTCCTTGGCATCCTTATCCATGACCCTTACCTTTTGTGGCGCCAAGTCCTTATTGAGCGTAATTTCCTGCTGATACAGGTTTTTGTTTTGATAGTTTGTTTTTGTATGGAAGACATACGAATTTTCCTTGGCTTTGAACCCTCTGTCTGTGTCATTCAGGATATCTGCTGCCAGCGATTCGAACAAATACACCTGGCTGTTATTTTCCGGCCAGTCGCTTTGGAACCTGAAACTTTTATTCAGGGCAGGCGTTAATACGAAGACACCTTCTTTGTTCCTTAAAATCATCTGGCTTTGATCCTTCTTCGCGTTTTTTAGATTTACACGATAGAAGTTCGGTTTCTTATGCCACACTTCCAGCTGATATCGAATCGGCTTCTCGCCCGTATTCAGCGTCATGACGGCATCGGCTTTGTATCCCGTCATTTCCTCCATCTTCTTATCCAGCGACGTTACTACATCTTCCTGGCTTTTCGCTCCGCAGCCCGCCAATCCGAATATGAATAGAAACGCCATCAAGGTGATTGACAGTGTCTTCTTCATGTTCTTATCCCCTTTGCCCTTTATTTTACAAAGGAAGGGCATCCTGCATTTAACCGCTCAAACAAGCAAACAGGATGTCCTTCCCGACCGCATTACAATATATGTGGGCAGATGGGACAATATGCAGACTAGCATGACGAGCCTTGAAAAATCACTTCTTACTCCGGAGGAGCCTCCACCACGACCTGGGCCACCGCAAACTCCCTGGAATGCGAGATGGAAAGATGGATGATTTGATCTGATGTGCCCAATATGACGGGCTTTCCGTTATCATTTTTAGTTACTTCGATATCCTGCCATGACAGATGCTTTCCGATTCCTGTACCCATTGCCTTTGCATAGGCCTCTTTGGCCGCAAAACGCCCTGCAAGAAATTCCGCCTGCCTCCTTCCTTTTAAAAGGCCAAATGTTTTCAGCTCATTCTCCGTGAGGATCCTGCGTGGAAACCGGGCTTGCTTTTGGCAGGCCTTTCCGATCCGTTCTATCTCCACAATGTCAATTCCCGTGCCAATAATCATCAGTGCATCCTTTCTTGCCGCTTTTCATAGTTCTTATTTGTATTGCCGTTGTGCTAAGATAAATATACTACATACAGGTGGTGATGCTGGTTGTTTGTCAGGGAGGAAAATTTTAAGACGTTCATCAGGCTTTATCCTGTTGTTTCCATCATAACAGCTCTTCATTTGATCATTTTTCTCCTGCTTAATATTGGGCCGCAGGCAGAGTTTCTCTATTATTATTTCGCGGGCTCTAACTATTACATCTCACAGGGAGAATATTGGCGCCTTGCTACACCGATTATTACACACGTAAGTCTTACCCACATGCTGTTTAATACATTTTCCCTTGTCATTTTCGGTCCTGCCCTCGAGAGGATTCTCGGCAAAGGGAAATTTTTGATCGGTTATATGGGGGCCGGGATCCTGGCAGATCTGGCAACCTATCTTATCCTTCCCCTTAACTTTGCGCATATCGGAGCATCAGGCGCCATTTTCGGCCTGTTCGGCATCTATCTTTATTTGATGTATGCACGCAAAGAATACTTGGGCGCCGGCAATCGTCAGATTTTGCTTGTCGTCCTCATCTTCAGCTTGATCACCACATTTACTACGGAAGGAATCAACATATACGGCCATCTATTCGGCCTCATCGCCGGTGCTGCACTCGCTCCCATTTTAATGGCGTTCGTACGAAAGCATAAATACCGGTAAAAAAAACGAAAAGACACCAAGAAGGGATTTTACTTCCTTACTGGTGTCTTTTTTATAGATACTTTTTCATCGCCTCCTGCAGTGTCGACAAGAAAGAGAAATCCGCATCTGCATGTAGCTCGTTCATTTGTCTCGCATGTTCTGGCTTCACTCCGACAATGACAAATGGACATGTGGTCTGCATAAAAAAGGATCAGAACAATAGAGTGCTTGAGGACATGGTGTTATTGCCGGACCGCAGGAACAATGCCTGCCAGTTCCTGGTCGGGGTATTTTTTCTCCATTTCATGAATCTCTTTAAACTCCTGGCTTCTTACCCACCCTTAAATAACGCTCTTTCGTATCAAACGTTAATTGGACGGTAATTTCACCAGGGCTTTTGTCGTTTTTGAAGCAGCAGGAAATTTTGAAACCCTTTTGCCTCATCTACACGCCGAGATCTGTTCTTATATATGCTGATCACTTCTTCTGCCTTTTCTTCCGGCACTGCAAAAGTGGAATGGACAATATACAAAGTGTCATCATTAGCTACTACAATGTTCAACCAGTCACACTTTCATCGTAAAAAAAGAGAGGTTGTCCTCTCTTTTGATCGACTCACGCTATATTTTTTCAATTGCCGAGCGACAGAATGGCTGTCATCATCAGCAAAAGAAACACCGTTACAACGAGTATCCTGATTTTCGTATTGATATCCATAAAACCCACCTATCAGCACCCTTATTTTTTCTTCTATTATATCTCTTTCGGCTTACCTGTCCAAAGAAGGTGTCATTTAACATACGTATAATTCTTGGACAGCCTCTTCATCCGCTGTGCTTTTCTCTTTTTCTTCCTCATGCGAACGATAACCATACACGAAACAAGAAGCAGAAAAAGACTGTAAAAGAAGACTGCTGTTCTTGTAGTTAATTGCAGCGGCGTTATTTCTTTTACTTTTTGAGCCGTGCTTGAAGCCATTCTGCTGGTGGCCTTCTTGGGACTTGGATGGAACAGCTTTACTGTGGCCAATTCTTTGCCATTACCGTCCTGCACCCTTAAATCCCCATTTGAAAAAACCTTTTTTGTATAATGCTCTCCCATGGGCAGGGTAAATTCAAGATCTTTTTTCAATGCATGTTCTTTTCCAGTGCTGTCCTCAATCTTCGTTCCTTTGGAAAGCTTTTGCCTCTGAAAGTGTGTGAATCCATACTCAAAAAGCGAAATGGTATCTCTGTAGGCAGCCTTGGAAGATGGTGCCTTTAAGACCACCGCAATGAAATCCATTCCATTTCTCGAAACGGAAGTCACCAGCGTATGCTTCGCTTGACTGACATACCCGTTTTTGACACCTGTTACTCCCGGGTAATCCCAAAGAAGACGATGGTGATTGACGAGCGTCGTATCCCACCCTTTTACATGCCAGGGGAGATTTTTTATACTTACAATTCTTTGAAATTCTTTATTTTTCATGGCGACCTGCGTAATCTTGGCCATGTCCTCTGCCGTCGTATAGTGTTCAGGATCATATAATCCATTAGGCGTTACAAAATGGGTATGGACTGCTCCCGCCTTTTTTGCAAATTCGTTCATCTGATCGGCAAATGAAGGTATGTCTCCTGCAAGATACTCTGCGATGGCTACCGCTGCGTCATTCCCGGAGTTTACCATCATCCCTTCGACAAGCTTTCTTAACGGAAGCTGTTCCCCCTCGGATAAATAAACCCTTGTGCCGTCTGTAAGGGTGGCGTCCCTGCTCACTGTTACCATTTCATCCATCTTACCGGACTCGATGGCAAGGATGGCAGTTACAATCTTGGTAATGCTCGCAGGATACATCTTCTTGCTGTCCTTTTTATTATAAAGAACGTTGCCTGTTTTCTGATCAATCAGGATGGCGGTCTTGCTTTTCACTTGCGGTGCTTCCTGCATGCTGGCGTGCGCAGGCAAAGCTGGTGCCAGAATTCCTGAAACCAAACTTAAGGACAAAAGGGTTTGAAAAATTTTCTTCATTCGCCGCTGACAACTCCCGTCTACATACTCCCTATAACTGTTCGAACGAAATATCCTACTATTAATGGTAAGTTTGTTGGTTTTTAATTGAAATTTTTTTCCGATAGGTTTAACCGTCGACAAAAGCAGACAAATTCTTTTTTTCTATCGGAGGATTGCGGCGAATGTTTATCTTAATTTTTCCGAAGGGGTGTATTTATTTAAAACGGTGCTTTTTGCTGCGGCTCTCGAGAAGGTCTCCTGTCCATCCCTTCATCCTCAGCCACAGGTATATACTAAGGATGGATAAACCGATAAGACCGAGCGCCCAGAAATAGCCTGTTTTCCAATCAAGCTCCGGCATGTTTTTGAAATTCATGCCCCAGATCGATCCAAGCATCATACCTGGCGTGAAGATGACGGTCATCACCGTCAGCGTCTTCATGATCTCGTTTCCCCGATGCGATGAAAGTACCTCCTCAAGGTTAATCATTGTATCAATATCCTGTTTGTAGTGGCGGATCAAATTCAGTGTTCGGTCAATCCTTACACTTGTTCTCCTAAATTCTTTTGTTTCTGTAATGCCATCTAAAAACGCCTCTTCCGCTGCCAGTTTGATTTCCTCGACTGGAATGGTCAGGTCTGTCCATATCAATAGCTCCTCGCGCAGATCATAAATACGATCCAACAGATATTTGTTGTTATTTTTCTTCAAGTCACGCTGAAGCGTTTTGAGCCTATGCTCAAACTCATCAATTCCATCGAGATAATTGTTCAATATCTCACCCAGAAGAATAAAAAAGCCCTCTGCAGCCGTCCCGCATTGATGCATCTGTCCCAGCATGCCTTTCTTATCCATACGCTTCAGCTTCTGAATGTCCAGCCCCACTGTAACAAAATAGTTCTTCGTTACATAGAAGTAAAAAAAATCGTTGTCGTATTCAACTTCTCCCAGGTCTTCTCTCTCGTAGAGCAGGCAGCCGTTCAGGACTGATTCGCCATGGTTCTCAATACGTAAATAATTGGTCGTATCCTCACTAATATCGTTCATCCATCGAGCACAATCCGGCAGTTCGTGAACCATCTTCATGACCGCTTCCTCTTTTTTTCCGATCGTCTCAATTTCATACCAGTTCCAATTCTCTATAAAATGGTGGTTCACGAGATCACTCCCTTCCTGTCCTCCTGTTACATTTCAAAATCCCTGGCACCTTTTCTTCTCGCCCAGGCCAAACAATGCTGAACAAGCATCTGGCGCAGCTGGCCTTCCCCAGACGTCGTACACAGATGGGTAATGAGGGCTCTTGGCTTTTCTGTTAAAGATACCGGATCTTTTTTATTAAGCCTGACCACCGCATAACCATGGAACACTCCCTCTTCTTCTGCAGCAAACACTCCTACATCATCCCGTTCCAGCGCGGAGACCCATTGTTCTTTTGACCATTCGTCCATTAAATTATCAGGATTCCCCACTAATTCTTTAATATTTTGAAAATCAGCCACCGTACCCATTCGAATTGTCCTGCTCATTTTTCTCCTCCCATCACGCGTATTTCAAGGCAGAAAGCTCATTAACATCAGAAACAGAAGACCGTTCAGCCATCTCCATCAAAACGTGTCGATCCTCTGGAAAAGGGCTGATTTCTTCAGCCGTTTTCCAATCGATCGCATAGATTAGCTGATCAGGATCCTGTATGGACGGAATACCTGATAGAATGGACACCTCAAAGCAATGGACCTCAGCCTCAACACCGCAGCTGGTCCCTTTTTTAATAAAGAGGTGGTGTCCTTCGCCCAATACCCTGTTTCCTCCCAAAATTCCCGGGCACAGCACTCTTGAAACGTTTCCCCGGGTTCAATTTGTCCGGATGGAACGCTCCATCTCTTTTCTTCTGTCTTCTGCCCCTGCAGCACCATGACGATTTGATTTTTATCATTTCGGCAAACACCAGCTGCACCGTACCACACCTTGTCCATATCATTTCTCCCTTTTTATAGTTTCATGTGAGGCGTATGAGCGACCTCCAGAATATATCCGTCCGGATCCATTCTTTCTTTCATTAACCACTTCTTCCGGGTACAAAAAAATCCTGCAGTATCTCTACCACAGGATTGAACATTATGTGTATTCGATTTAAGAAATCTTTCGGCTTTCCACAATTTTGCGATTCGTATGGTCCCACGTAAACAAAGTCTTGCTGTCTTGCTGCAAAAGAGAAAGGGAACGGCTCGTACATTCCACCACTTGTGAATTCGGAATGGCATGGGTGAACTGCTCCCCCGTATGCAAGTTAACGTACACGATTTTTTCTGTTTTCCCTGTGGCGAGGTCCAATTCATACACCATGATCTCATCCTCTACATGGTAGAGTGTCCTCGGTGATATGCTAAGCGGATATTCTCTTACCACTTTCTCTTTACTGTTCAAGACAATAATTTTCTTCGGATCTCCATTTAGGATGGGAGCCGCTGAAATGTACACCTCATCCTTAATGCAGAGGATATCGGTAGGAGCTATATTCTTTCCCAAGTTTACTCTTTTTTTCTTATTGTTTTTAATGACGTACAGGACGGCCTGATCTTCCTCGACGATGTAACAGGAAACATAGATGGCTCCCTGGTTCTTCTCCACTTCCCACAGATAACCGTTCACTTTCCACTCTTTTATCAGTTTAGGCTGTTCCTTGGAGAAAATAAGGAGCGAGCCTTTTGACCCATCACCTTCACAAGCGATGACCACACTGTCATCAAACTCATAAAAATTCGGTCGGCCGTTGACTTTATGTGAGATGAGCCTGCCATTTTCATGGTCAAAGATATAAATGGTGTGCCGTTTCTGTTTTGTGTCATCCGCTTTGGCAAACCAGTAATTTTTATGATTATCCATGAACACATCAGTATATGGAGTAGAATCCTCAAGGTGGTTGGTGGAAGGCTTTCCGGCTAAACCTGGATCATTCGAGACATAAAGCAGCTTCTGGATGTCTGATTCTTTTGCTGATAATGTATACATTTTCGCCATTATGTTCTCCTCCATTTCTTTTTTGGCCGGTTATAACTTTCTTACCATCCGGTCAAGTCATTTAAATTTTAAAATTGTGTAATTCTAGCAAAAACTTATTATTTTCTGTTATATTTATCTTAACAGACAATTCTGTAGGTATGTATTGGGAAAAGTAGTAGTAATGGTACTGGATGAGTAGGGGGTTAGCATGACAATTTTCCCAAGTTCGGAAAGGGGGATTTTATGGTCGGTCAAAGAATAAGATATTATAGGAAAACCAAAGGCCTAACCCAGGAAGAACTGGCTCAGGGAATCTGTTCTGTATCCTATTTGAGCAAGATTGAGAAGGGGGATGCGAAATCCAGTGAAGAAGTCATTAATCTCCTTTGTGAACGTTTAGGTATTTCGGCTGAGGAAGTCGACAGCAACGAGATCCTTGAAATGCTCAATGAGTGGAATTTAATGATTGTTAACCGTAGATTTGAAGAAGCGGAAAAGCTTTATAAGGAAAATACAGAAAAGGTAAAAATAGTTCATGATCCCCAAATAATATTGAGATATGAATTATTTCTTATAAGATATTACCTTATTAGCCAACCACCTAATTTAGAATTAGCTATTAAATACTTAAAGAAAATAAAAAGTCTTCATGAACAATTAAGCAGTGAACTTAAATTTTATTATTACTTGTTTACTGGGATGTATTATAATCTTGTCGGCAATTACAAAACTGCTGTTCAAAATCTGCATAAAGCCGAAAATTTAAACAAACTTGACACTAGTATTAAAGAAATTGAAATAGCTGTTTTATATTATCTAATTGCTCTAAATTACAGTTATTTAATGCGGATTAGTGCTGTTAATACTTATGCATATAAAGCTCTTACCATCTTTGATAAAGAGTACAATTTTTCAAGGAGTGCTGATTGTCAAATATTAATTGCAATAAGCTTTAGGAGAGCAAATAATTATGCTGAAGCAGAGTATCACCTCAATCAAGCATTAAAATATTCGCTGCCTTTTAATGATAGTTTCGCATCAGGAGTAATCTATCACAATTTAGGTTATGTCGCTTCATGTACCAAAGAACATTTAAAAGCTATTGATTTTTTCAAAAAAAGTTTACTTCATAAAAACAATGATTTGCCAGAAAGGAAAGCCAGTACATTTTTCCTTTTAGCACAAGAATATTATAAATTAAATAATTATAAAGAAACAAAACATTGGATAGATAAAGGATTTGAAGTAATAAATCGAAATAAAGATGAGGACCTGTACTATCATTTAAGGATTACATCATATAAGCTTGAGGGAATGAAGGCACCAGAATTCGAAACATTCATGAGTAAAGAGGCTATTCCCTTCTTCGAGAGAAAGAATATCTGGGAATATGTGTCTTCTTATTCGGAACTACTTGCTGATTGGTACTTTGAACAGTCACAATATAAGAAAGCAAGTCAGTATTACAGAATTGCTAATAATTCTAGAAAGAACATTTATTAAAAACACGGAGGAATAAATATGAAAAAGCTTGGATTATCTTTACTTTTAACAGGAGTAATAGTAGCAGGAGGTGCGTCTCTTTTCCATGATCAAAACCCTCCTGGAAATTTCCAAAAATCTGCACATGATCAAAACCCTGCATCTAATGTTCAATACTACGCTCATGATCAAAATCCAGCATCTAACGGTATGGCCTAAAAAGTTTTTAAAAAGAGCTCTAAAAGGGCTCTTTTTTCATCTCCCAATATATACTTTCGTACCAACTGGGACAATTCTGGACAATTCGAGCACATCTTTGTTAAACATTCTGATGCATCCTTTTGATACATTTTTCCCGATGGAAGACGGGTTGTTGGTTCCATGGATGCCATAGTGGGGCGCAGAGAGGCCCATCCACATGGCACCAAAAGGACCGCCCGGATTGCGCTTTTTATTGATTATTTGGTACGTTCCCACCGGAGTGGGGCTTAACATCCTCCCCACTGCTATTGGATATCGTTTAATGGTTTTCCCGTTTTGTGTTAACGCAAGCCGCTTGCGGCCAACTGAAATAAATATTTGATAAGCCACTTCAAACCACCTCCACTGTTACATTATGTCAGTGGAGGTGGTTCTGTTTATCTGGCCGTTTCCTTTACTTGCTGCTTGTAGAGGTGACATGTTTCTTCATGTTGTGGAGGCATCATTCCAGTTGCCATCAAAAAGCTTTCCGCCGTTGTCAATCCGATATGTTTGAAGGTTTGTTTGATCGCCTTTCGCTTCTCGATTGAATCCACCGGCAGCTGCTCAAAAAAGGCCAAAAGGCTCCCGTGCTCCTTAATCAGGGCATTACACCTTCGCGCATTTTCAATGGTGGCTTCAATTTTTCTTCGGTGTCTGACAATACCTTCATTTTGTAACAGCCGTTCAATATCCTCCTCTGTGAAGGCCATGACCCCCTCGATATGGAACTGACAGAATGCTTTTCTGAAATTCTCCCGCTTGTGCAGAATGGTTCTCCAGCTGAGGCCGGCTTGGAACATCTCGAGCGTTAGGCACTCGAATAATTTTGTGTCTTCTTTGGCCGGCTGTCCCCACTCTTCATCATGATAGGCCGTCAGCAGCTCACTGTCTCGGCTCCATTTGCATCTTATTGTCTCATCCACTTTTATACTCCCTTTCCTGGGTGCCTGGCACCTTTAAAATGGAAAAAACCTGGCCGTTGTGGTCAGGTTTTTGAGCTTACTTTGTTTGTCGCATGTCTTTGAACGGATAGATGACCACTTCAGAGCGGCCTTCAACTGAGCTGATGTTAATGAGGCCCAGGCCATTTCTAGAATCCATGCTGTTCAGGCGGTTGTCACCCATTACAAAGATTTTTCCTTTAGGAATTTTAATCGGGCCGAAGTCTTCCGTTAAATACACGCCAAGGCTTCGTGCATCCTTTTTGTTTTTAGAAAGGTACGGTTCTTTCACCTGTTTGCCGTTTACCAAAAGCTTATCACTGTGGACTTGAATCGTGTCGCCTTCCACTCCGATTACACGTTTTACATAACGCTTGTCGGTGCCTTTGATGATCACGATATCTCCTATTTTCGGTTCGGATAGCGAATAGATAATTTTATTCACATATAATTTATCATGGTTATGCAGCGTCGGAGACATGGATGCTCCTTCTACCATGTATGGTGCGAAGAAAAAGGTTTTAATGATATAGACAAGGACAAGAGCAAATACGATAGACTTGATCCAGCTGAAGAGTTCATTCCCTTTTTTAGCTTTTTGCTCCATAATGTTCACACCTTCCTTAGTAAGATGATTCCAAGCTTTTTTCTATTATTGTACCGTAAGTAGATCTCTGCGGTCACGCAAATTATGGGCGTTCATGTTCCCGGGATGCCAGTTATATGGTTTGGCGCGTATTTCGGGAGGATTGGCGCGTAAATCAGCCAAAGCAGCCACGATTGCGCGTATTAAGCGTAGCCGTGCTCATTCCGCTCATATTGTGAAGGCTTGTTAGCGATTTTAGCCCGCTGTCTTTTATTGTAGCAAAAACAGCGAATGCCGAAACACTTTTGAAAAAATTTACAAAGTTATTTGAGGGATTACTTTATAACAGTTTATAATACCCAGGATCACTCTTATTAAAAAAACCGGAGGAACCTTTCACCTCCGGCCTTTTGCCTTATCATTCATTCCTCCACGAACTCAATCACTTCACCAGACCGCCCTTCATAAAAAACGGTACGCCATCCGTTCTCCAATTGATATGGGCCTTCTAACGGCAAGACTCCCCTCTCCCGGAGACTGTCCGCCAATCCTTCTAAATGGTGTGTCACGTAAGCAATATGGGAAGCTTCATCCGTTCCATCGATTCGTTCCACCAGTTCAATTTTTATGCTCCCGTTGTCTAAGAATAATAGATGCTCACCCATCCAATGGAATCGAAACCGCTCCTTCATCCCCAAGGCTTTTTTATAGAACTCCGATGCGGCATCCATATCTCTTACTGAAATCCCGTAATGATGGACCTTCATGTTTTTACCGCCTTATAAGATCAGATTCATGTCACCAAACTCATGCCAAAAGTATTTGTGGATGATGGCCTCTTCATATGAAACCCTCAATCGCTCTGGAGAAACAAAAGCAGACAGCAGATCAAGATGGCTCGCCTCAGGCTCGTGCAGGCCTGTGATCAATCCGTCTGCGACTTGAAGTTTGGTTTCAGAAGTAATATATAAATTCGTCCATCCGTTTACCGCCGTGATGCGGCCTTCTTGGTCGGCACCCGACTCCAGTGCACGGACCACCGTCGTTCCAACAGCAATTACTTTATTGCCATTCACCTTTGCCTTTTGAACCGCCTGTGCCGTTTCTTCGGATATCACGTATTCTTCCAAATTCTCGCGCGGCTCTACATGCCATTTATCATCCATTAAATAACTTAACCCCGTATGCAGCTGGATATAGGCAATTTTCACTCCCTTTTTCTGAAGCCGGAAAAGCAGCTCCCAGCTAAACGCTCTGCCTGCAGACGGCATTTCAACAGATCCGGGTGAGGTCGCAAACACTGTCTGATAGTAATCCAGTTCCCACGGTGTTTTTATATATTCGTAACGTACCGGCTGGCCGATCTGATAGATTTGATCATACAGATCCGAGCAGCACAGATTAAATTCAAGGACAGCAAATGGATTGTCATTTTCTGTAGTTAAGACAGCTGCGGATAAAAGCGATGAGAAACTGATTCTATCCCCTGCCTTCACTTGATTTGAGAGGATCAAGGCTTCCCATATCCTCTCACTTTTCCTGTGTGCGAGCCTTACTTCCACCTCCGTCCCGCCATCGAACTCCCCCTGCAATACAGCAGGAATTGTTCGGCTTGCATTCAATACAAGAACATCTCCTGCTTTCAAAAAATGATCCAGCTGATAGAACTGTTTATGGGAGGTCTCTCCGGTAGTTCTGTCAATAACCATCATTTTTACATAATCCCTGCGCAGCCCCCTTCGTTCTGGAGGCATGCTGGCATTTAACTCCTCTGGGAGGAAAAAGGAAAGGGCTTCCGCACTCATCAGCTTTCTCTCCCTTCCATCGTGAATTCCTGAGCACTGAACCGTGCTCCATTCACTTTAGATGAAGCCTCGGAAGCAAGGTAGCCAAATACATGAACCAGATCATTCGGATCAGCCAGCTCATAATCACAGTCCGGTACAGCAAGGGCGTGCATTTCGGTATCCATTTCCCCTGGATCTACCATGTTAACCCGCACTCCAGTTTGGGATACTTCGTCTGCCCATGTTTCTGTCAGCCCTTCAAGGGCAAACTTCGATATCCCATAGGCTCCCCAGCCAGCGTAACCTACGTTTCCGGCCTCGGACGTCACATTGATGATGCTTCCTTTGTTCCGCTGCAGCATGGCAGGCAGGACTCTGCGTGTGACCAGGAACGGACCAATGGAATTGACCCGGATGACTTCTGCAAAGTCCTCTTCAGGGTAATCGAGTAAATATGGCATCGGGCTAGGTCCGAGCATGGAGGCATTGTTAATGAGAACATCAATATGTCCAAAATAGTCTTCTGTCAGCGCTACGAACCGTTCAACATCCCTCGCATGGGAAGCATCGGCCGTTACAGCCAGAACGTCGGCACCGTATGCTCCCGCCTCCTCTTTCACTTTAAGCAGCTTCTCTTCTGTTCGGGCACAGATCGCTAAGTTAAACCCCTTCTTTGCAAAGTAAAGAGCAAGCGCCTTTCCTAATCCTCGAGATGCTCCAGTAATCATCACTACCTTCTTCATGATTGTTCCTCCTTGGATTTTATACTTTTTATACATTTTTGTTTATTAAGTATCTTTATTATAATTGCGTGAAATTTCAAACGTCAATATCTTTCGCCCGCTAATTTTCGACAAATGAAAAAACCCCTTGCAGCCAAGAGGTTTTTTCCGTGTTATTTATTTTAAATAAAAAGAAGCCCCATTAACTATCTCTGTATCGTTCCTTTTCTTAATGTCCTCCATCAGCTGAAACAGCGCTGCATCCTTCTGTTTCGCCTCGATCATGCAATCAACCTGCCCAACGCTTCCTTTTATGCCTTGAAGGAAACGGAAAAACATATCAGGGTCCACAAAATCTGCGTGATGGCGGTATTCTTTATCGCTCTTAGGACTCGATATATGGATCTTAAGCGGTAGTGGGGAATGCGACCAGGACTGGACGACACGTTCCCAGTTCTCTTCCCAATGGATGTCCTGATGATGCGCCAAGTGGTGATGGTAGTCAAAAACGAGCGGTATACCCAGCTTCTCACACAGATAAAGGGTATCGTCCATTGTAAAGGATGAATCATCGTTCTCGAGTATCATCATCTTTTGAATAGGATGGGGAACATACATCCAGTTATGTATGAAGCGTTCAAGAGCAACATCCGTTTCTTTGTAATTGCCGCCAACATGCATGACACACCGGTGGACGGGATCGATATGCATCCCTTTTAGAATCTTATAATGAAGATTTAAAGTCTGTATGGAATTCTTCAGGATTTCATCTTTTGGCGAATTGATCAGGACAAAATGATCCGGATGGAAGTCCAGCCTCATTTCATGTTTTTTAGCAAAAGCACCGATTTCATACAGCGATTCTTTTAGCGGAAGCATATACTTCCAATCCAGCAGTTCTTTATGATTGGCCAATGGGATGAGCCTTGATGTCATCCTGTAAAACTGAATATCGTTGGCTGCATTGTGCTTAAGGAGACGCAGCGTATTTTTCAGGTTGGAGTTCGCGATCCGCTCCAGCTTTCTTAATGCTGCTTCCCGGTCCTCGATCTGAGAAAAACGGGCATATGTCATTGTTTGCGACGGGGAGGCGTTTTGAAGCTCCATGCTCATCGCTACATATCCGAGACGCACTAGGGTCATACCGTTCACCTCCATTCTTCTAACAGTATTCCCCAAAAATTTTTCTTCGATCAGCTTCCAGGTTATGGACAAATATTTGAAATGGGTTTATATTCGGTTAGCAGCATACTACCAACACAAAGGGATATGACTATGGAGAAAAAACGCTATTATTTATTGCTCGTTTTATTAAGTGTGGTTACCGTTATTTGGGGTTTAAATGTTATTATGATCAAATATTTGTCGGGGATTTTCCCTGTGGTACAGCTTTCAGCCTGGAGGATCTCCATGGCGGCTGCCGGCCTTTTGCTCTTTACATACGGCAAGTGGAAGCTGGGAATCAAACAGCTGACTGCCTCTTCCTGGGTCCTCATTTTCCTTGTCGGGTTTACGTCGATCTTTTTGCATCAGCTCCTGATCTCCCAAGGCTTGCGCTATACGACAGGCTCTGCCGGGTCCCTCATTCTGGGGCTCAATCCTCTGACAACAGCTCTATTGGCTATGCTGTTTCTCGGTGATAGGTTTGAACTCAAACGGTTCATCGGGATCGGTATGGGGTTTGTCGGCGTTATCCTTGTCGTCGGCCATCCTGGTGCGACAGGTACAGATGCGATAAAAGGAAACCTTTTCGTATTCCTTTCCATGCTCGCCTATGTGGCCGGAGGCTTGTTCATCAAACAGGCGGTCAAGCAAGCCAGCGTCTTTCAAGTGACGGCATTCAGCCATTTGTTCGGTGCCTTGCTATTGATGATCATGTGGGCCGTCCATCCTGTCCATCCTCCTGTTTATCAGGCTCACTGGTTCTCATATGGTGTCATGGCGTTCTCAGGCTGTATAGCGACGGCTCTATGTACGTCATGGTGGAACATGGCCATCTCAGAAATTGGTCCTAGTAAAACCACTCTGTTCTTAAACGTAATGCCCATCAGCTCCCTGTTTTTCGCTTCACTCTTTTTGAATGAAAAGATCCATTGGTACCACGCCATCGCCCTTCTTCTGATCGTGGCAGGCATCTGCCTGGGTTTGTCTAGAAAAAAGGGTGCCCTTTCCAAGAAAGTGAACATCAATAAAGCGATATAGTACAAAAAGCTCCAGAACTGATCTGGAGCTTTCCATGTTATTTCAGTTATTTTAAGTAAATATCTCCCGTATCTGTTTTAACCTCGATGCTTGGCCCTCGATTACCTGCTTTCCCCTTCGCTGAATGCTCGCTCCTTTCTTCATAATCCACTTTCCATCTCCTGGAAACGTCAACATCACCAGTGTCAGAAGATGCATGCAGTTCAAACGCAGATGGGGGCTGCTCCATTCGAAGTTCCACGTTTCCTGTTCCGATTCAACGTGAACATCTTTGCTGGCACTTTCCATCGTAAAGTCTTGAACATCTCCTGTCGAGGTCTTGATCATCACCTTCGCATTACTGGAGATACGGCCGGTTTGAATATCACCTGTGTCCGTTGCTAATAAAAAATAATCAGGCTCCGCTTTAAGCCTGATTACTTTACCGCTTATTTTAATACACGTTTAGCGCCTGCATAAGCATCTTTCCAGTACTTTGTAGTGAGGGACTGAATTCTTACTCCTTTGGAAGTCGCACCGACAAATTGATTTTTCCCAAGATAGATGCCGGAAAAGGAGACTTTCTTCCCATCCGTTTTAAAGAAAACAAGATCTCCCTGTTTCAAATTCTCTTTTTTTACGGCTGTGCCGGTTTTATATTGATCAGCAGAAGTCCTCGGCAAGCTCATCTTCACTGCAGAATGTTTATATACATACTGTGTGTATCCTGAAGCGTCAAAACCCTTTGGTGTCGTTCCTCCCCATTTGAAAGGCGATCCAATCAAGTTCCGGGCTGTTGCAGCTACCTCCTGGTCATAAGACGGCGAGGCGTTGGCAACATGAGTGCCTCCCAATAAGATTCCTACAGCTGTTCCCAATGAAACAAGCGCCATTACAAATCGTTTCATCATCATTTACCTCCTGAAAATGGTTTGGAAGATGAAGGATGGTCCAGTTCTCTTCTCCGTTCCAATGCATTAGACGCCTTGCTGATAAAATAGTTACATATATTGGAAAATTATTTTACATTCATAAAATTAACACCCACCAGATTATCTATCGGCTGTTCCAGATCATAAGGGCCGATCGCTTCAAGATTGGTATTGGTAACCGAAACTGACTGGCTTCCATAGTTCTTAGCGGTCATTAACAGGGCATCCATCATTTTTCTGGTTTTCTCGTCATTTTTTAAGCCATTTCCTTCTACACGGATCGTTGTGAGTGCTCCCGAACTGGAAGCTGTAAGCTTTATATCCTCGGGAACAGCCGGCATTAATTTTTGATCTTTGTATCCTTTGCTCAGCTCATCCAACGCTGCCTGCATGCTTCCCGCTGAGCCTGCAAAACTTGTCGCGTTGCTGTCGACGAGGAACTCATCCCCTGATGGAGAGGTATACAAAAAGTTTGCTCCTCCACTGTTTTTGGTTATATCCATTTCCTCTTTCGGGCCCAGGTTCGAAAATTTATAGCCAGGCTGATCTCCTGTCATGAATTTTACGTTCGAGTATTCATGGTTGTAAGCAAATGTATAACCCAAGATCTTGGGAAGCAATGCTTCTTCTGCGGAAGACACCGATCCAGGCGGCAGATCAACAACAACGGCTCCTTCTTTTTCCTTCAGCTTTGCCTTGTTCAGCATGGTCGGCTGTAGTCCCACTCGCTCTGGTTTAAAGCTGCCAAGCACATTCTGAACCTTATCGGCGTAGGTTCCCTTCCCGTTCACAAGAAATGAGACCGGCACGACGAATTGGGCCTGTTCGTCACTGTACGCTACAGTTACAACCGATTTTCCCGCAGACATCTGCTCCGCAAGATCTGCCTTGGTCATCGGAGGATGATATTTCCCGCTTTCTACAGCAGCCATAATGGAAGCGGTTGATGGTTCTGGAACCTTTACTTTATATCTCTGGACAGGGGGATCTGCCGTTGGCTCCAGCTTTGCCGGCCCTGAAGGCTTCACACTTCTCTCGGGAGCTGCAGGCTTCTTCTGCTCTTCTACACGTACAGTTTTCTTTGACTGTTTGGGCTCGGGAGCCGGACTCGGTTCTTTGACCTCGTCTTTCTCTTTTCTGACGAGGGTGTTGTTCTTAGGCTTCTCATGCAAGGAAGGGGCAGACACATCGTTTTTAATTAAGGTGCCTGGCACCAGGAGCAAGATGATGGCCAGCAGGCAGGCAGTCGCCAGTCCCGGCATGATCCAGGTTCTTGTCGTCTTTTTGCTAAGCTTTGATTCTTCGAGTCTTCCTTCTATCTCATGAAATATTAATTCACGGGAGCGCTTGTCTTTGACAGAGGGCATCTTTTCAAGCTGCTTTTGTATTTCTTCTTCTGTCCATTTAGACGATTCCATCTTTCCATTCCTCCTCCAGGCCTGACGTCTGATCAAGAAGACCTTTTAGTCCCTTGATCGCCCGGTGTTGTGTCGTTTTCACTTTACTTTCTGTCCAACCGAGCACTGCAGCGGTTTCCGCGATGGAGAGCGATTGGATGTAACGCAGGATAAGCACTTGCTGCTGTTGTATCGTACATTTTTTTAACGCATGATATAACTCTTTGACCGATTCCTTCTGGCTGACCAGTTCTTCCGGCAGGGACTGCTGATCCACAAGCTCGCTCTCGTTCTCTGATAAAGTAAAAAACAGAAGTTTCTTTTTCCGGCGGTTCTGCTTCCGGATCCAGTCGATGGTGACATGCCTTGCAATGGAATAAAGCCATGTCTTTTCAGAGCTTTTCCCTTCAAATGCTTCATAGGCTTTGAGCACTTTTATATACACTTCCTGTACAATATCTTCTGCCGCCTCCCTGTTCCTGACCATGTAGTAAATAAACTGAAACAAGGAATGATGGTATTCCTCATATAACCGGTCAAACGAGTCTTTCACTGCGTTGCCCCCCTATCTATCTATTGTTTTAGTCGATGTTTTGAAGTAAAAGGTTTCAAAAATCCCAAATTTAAGTGTACTCCAATTTTTGTAAATTACAATGGATAACCAGTCGCTAATAATATAGAAATATCGGGGTATTACGACACGTTCCTACTGTTGATTAACGTTCCATCATTCCTGCCTCCACTCTCTATAGCATTACCGTTGTTTCGAATTGGATGGTTCGACAAAATCGTTTATAACCCGGGAAATTATTCTCTTTTTCTGCACATAAAAAAATCGGGATTCTACTCCCGATTTTTTGGCGTGGTTAAACAGCTGATAAATAGCTCCTCAAGCATCACCCACGTTTTTTTATATTGCTCTTCTTCCCCAAGCAGAGAATAATGAAGAACATTGCCATCCCTTAACGCCCAAAAGATTTGTGAAATAAATTCAGGGTCGATCTGTTCTCTGAACTCTCCTGTCGCTTGTCCTTCTTTAATGATGTCATTTATGAAACCTGTAAATCGGTTGTACCGTTCTTCCATCAGTTTCTTTAAATCTTCCTGACGGGCGCTATAAAGCCAAAATTCAGTATATAACCTCATGGATTTTCTGCGCTCGTCACTCAGCGGCTGGTCCTGGTACCGTTCAAATAAAAAACGCAGTTTATCTGTCGCACTCGAGCGCTTATGATATTCACTCTCTACCTCTGAGAAAAAATCCTTCGTTTTCCCCTGAAGGAGCTGAAGGTAAATTTCTTCCTTGCTGTTAAAGTAATTGTAGATGGCGCCCTTGCTCAAATTGGATTCTCTCACAATATCATCAATGATGGTCGCTTCATACCCTTTTTCTCCAAAACAGCGGATGGCACTCTCAAGAATCCTGTTTTTCTTTTCCTCTTTATATTCTTCTGAAACTTTTGGCATGCTCTTTCCCCCAATGTTTTGATCTCGTGGTTGTATGCACACCTTTTTCTGCACGAATGAACGAAACCCTTTATTTCTTTTGATTTATGATTGTACGGCTTTTATCCCTGTTTCGCTGCCAGACGGTTTACGCACCGTTTTTGACATATGCACCTGTTCGATCATTACAGTGAATCCCTCTTTAGAAAGTGACTCACAAACAAGCGTATTGCTCTTTGAAAAGTTTACCGTCATGCGGCGGCAGGCACCTTCAGCCGGGCGATAAATCTCACGAAGCATAAATTGGATCACATCAGCCGCTTTATCATGACCCGGTTTTGCTTCACACTGATACAGTGCAATGCCCTCCCGTTTTCTTGATGCATTGATCGTACGTTTAAATACAGCATACCCAACCGTTTCTCTACCACTTTTTACAGTCATCGATTCACCATCTTTAATACTTTGATATTGTGTTTGCCATGGTGTCATATGCTGATAAAATTCAATATCTTTCACATCCTGGGGAATGCCGTGAATGTAATCATAATCTCCTTCATGATAAAAGGCTCTTTCAGAGAGAGACTCATGATTGACGAAAAAGGCCAGTTCATCAAACACGCTGTATCCCATGCTCTCATATAATTTGATCGCTCTCGTATTTTCAGAGATCGCTTCAAGCAGAAGAAGATCAACGCCCTCCTCTTCATAAATACCCATACACGCAGAAATCATCTCTTTTCCTACACCGTTTCCGCGATATTCAGGGATGATGCCGGTCCCGCCATTCCAGGATGCCTTTTGGCCATCTACGGTTCTGAAGCCGTTCATGACAAAGCCCACAGGTTTCTCCTGATCAAAGGCGACCACTGACTTTTCAGGAGACAGGTCTTCATTAGCGAGCTTTTTAATCAGCGAATCAACAGTCAATGTAATGTCCGTAAAATAATGCTTGAATCCTTCATTAAATAAATCAACTGCCTCTTGAAAACTGAGTGTGTCAAACCTTTTAATGGAAACCAAATTTTATCCCTCCAATAAAAATGACTAGTTGGTTTATTTTATTTTTACATAACCTTCCACCTTCTTCAACTATAATCCTTCGACAAATACACCGGTGAACAAACAAAAAGGAGCTAAAGCATTCAGCTTTAGCTCCAATCCAAATTATGCGGTTGTTCCGCTCTGGCGCGTATTTGTTAATAGATTTTGCCGCTGTCTTCTCCAGGCAAACCTCTATCATAATAGCGGGAGTTCAACGTATTGTTGCTTTGGAATGTGTCGTACACATGCTCCCGGCGCTCAGCATCAGCATCCACCAAAACTAAGATTTTCCCGCTTTCTACGTAGTTCTGGTATTCTTCTGCTTCCTCTTCAGGAACGCCCATACCGACCAATGCACCGACAAGTCCCCCTGCTCCTGCGCCGATCGCTGCTCCGCCAAGGGTGGCTGCGATCGGACCCGCAGCAACAATTGGACCAATTCCCGGAATAGCAAGTGCACCTACTCCTGCGAGCAAACCTCCTACACCGCCAAGCACACCGCCAGTCGCAGCACCCGCTGCTGCTCCTTCACCGGCTTTTGTTCCTGTTTCGTCTTCAATGTGGCGCCGTTCTTCCTTATCCTGGGCGATTACTGAGATGTCTTCTTCATCATAGCCTCTTTCACGTAAAGAATTAATCGCTGATACGGCTTCTTCTTCTGTGGAAAACACACCAATGACCTTTTTCTGATCCATCGTAATCCCTCCAAATGATTAATATCGTTCTTTTTCAAATGTACCCTTGTTCAATGCATCTAAAACGTTATTGCTTCTCCAGCAGTTTTTTGAGGTGCTCATAATACTCGATTAACTCTTTTTCCTTCGATTGCAGAAAGCTCTCTTTATTCCCTTGGGTTTCCAGAGCATCCTGTCCTACTGCCACAATATCATCAAATACTTCTGTAGTTTGTTCGCCCACTTCGACATCTTCTTTTAATAGCTGGCAAAGTTCGGTTATCTTTTGTACACGTTCTTTGTTATATTTCCTTTCTTCAAGCTGCTGGCCTAATAATGAATACAGCATATCTACCCGTTCAGCTGTTTGAGTTTTTAACATTTTTGCACCTTCCTTTTATTCTCTGGCGTATGTCTTATATAACTTACCCGTCTGACAAAATACTAATCTTTTTAAAAAATAACCCCGCCTCGAGTGGCGGAGCTTAGTAAAGGAAAATAGCTGTCTGTGTCGAATGCACTAAAGAAATGGATGAGGAAGCAGAGCTTGATGCAGCCACGTATACCACAAAGACGAACTGAAGACTTTTGATGAATTTTGGGTGTTCTATTTAACACAGCATTCCAAGAAAAGCACAAGAGCATGGCATTTTCTAGGCACCTCTCTTGTCTTTATCGGCTCTTGGGCCTCAGTCAGTGCCTGGTTTTTGCTGGCGGCCCTTTACCGCTTATGGTCTTGCGTGGTACATCCATTTCTTTATCGAAGGCAACAAGCCGGCAGCATTCGGACATCCCCTATGGTCTTCGCGAGCAGATTTCAAGATGTTCTTCTTTACTTTAACAGGAAGGCTGGAACAGGAATTAAAAAAGCTGTATTAAAAATTCCCGCTTATGTTCGATCATTTCCGGGGAAATTCGATCTTCTGCGCTACCATTCTGCTTAAAGAGCAACGATTAGGCATGATTGGCTGACTTTTTCAGGAAGAGGATGATCTGATCCTGATGATGCTTGTCATGCTGGACCAGGCCTTCAATATAGGAAGCGAACGTCATTGTCTTTGTTTTGTATTTAAAAGGATGAATCCACCAATCTTCTGGGATGATTTCCACCTGCTGGACCAGCCTGTTCCTTGTTCGTATCGCTTCCTCAAGCAATTGAGATTTGGAAACACCAGATTTGGCGTAACGAGAAGCATCCTGGTTCATTTTTTCTGCTTCCGCCACGTCCTCCGGAAAGGCTTGGTGTTCCAAAAAATAAGGAACCCGATGATGGATCACAAATAAGTCCCACGATACAAAATGAGACACTATTTCACCCATTGACCATTTTCCGTTTGCAATAGGCTTAAGCCACCATTCCTCTTCTACCGTCTTGAGTTCCTCCAGCCATTCAACGTGCTCAGCAAATGACCTCAAAGGGTTCATATTACTCCTCCTTTATCTGATTTTTTAGCGCAGCAAGGCCATTATGCCGCAGAGTTTGATTGAACTTTTTCAAGCATGGTTTCACCCTTATCTAAATTTTCAAAAAACTAACAGCCCCCTTATTATATAACAAATTCCGCCATTGTCCCGCCAATTGTCCAAACCCTTCTTCCGTTCCCACATACTCTATAGGGCAAGTAACTTTTTAAATGTTGGAAGAAAGGAGATCTACACATTGTCTGGAATTAGAAATAGGCGTCAAGGATTTGGTTATGGATACGGGTATGGCGGCGGTTACCCAGGTGCAGTTGGTGGATTCGGAGGCGGGTTTGGCGGCGGAGCCGGCGGATTCGGCTATGGCTACGGCTATCCTGGATTCGGCGGCTGCGGATATGGCTGCGGAGGCGGATTTGCCATCGTTGTTGTCCTGTTCATCCTCTTGATCATCATCGGCTGCTCATGGGGCTTTGGCGGCGGTCATCATGATGACTTCATCAGCGGGTGCGGTAAAGGCGGCTGCTAACAGCCCTTGGAGACAAGACCAGGATCTTGTCTCTTTTTTTTGTAAAAAAACAGCCTACACCTTGTGTACGCTGCTTGTTATCTTATTCTTTTTTTGAACCCATAAATGGCCACCAGTTTGCTTTTCCAAAGGTTCTCACCATAACCGGGACAAACAACGGCAGGATGACAAACGCATAGAGCAGGAGACCGCTTAAAATAATCGTCGCGATCTGCAGCAGCGACAAGACCCCTGAAGGGTACATCGCCGCGAATGTGCCACCGAGAATGACAACCGCTGAGATAATGACAGTCCCCATATTCCTCATGGAGGAAAGCATCGCTTCTTTGACGGAAAGCTCCTTGTATTCGTTAAACCGGTCCATAAGGAAGATGCTGTAATCTACGCCGAGCGCCACCAGGATGACAAAGGCAAAGAACGGTACGGCCCAGTTGATTCCGGAATAACCGAGCAGATTAACGAAAATGCTTTCTGTAAAGGCCATCGCTGTAAAGTACGTTAATATCAATGACGCAATAATATAGAGCGGCATGATAAAGGACCGCAGTATGATAACGAGAATGATGGCAATGCCTATCAGCATGAGTACAACCGTTCTGGAGTAGTCAGCAGCAGAAATATCATTCAGATCCGAATAGATGCTCGTTACACCGCTGATTCCAAACTGGGCATTCTCAAGATTCGTTCCGGCTGTAGCCCGTTTGACCGCCTGCCCGATCTCATCCACCTGGCCTAGTGCTTCCTTAGAGTAAGGGTTTTCTTTAAAAATAACATCTAATGTCGTCAGCTTATGGTCACCCGGCATATACGTATTGAACACCTGTTGAAAATCCTTGTTGTTCAGTACCTCTTCAGGCAAAAACCAGCCCGCCATCTCGGGATCAGGCGAGGAGGACAGGGAGTGAAGGTAATCGCTGGCTGAATCAATTCCCCCTGATACCTTTTTGATGCCTGCTGCACTTTGGTCTAGCCCGTCAGAAAGCTGTGACAGCTGGGAGTTCATCTGTGAAAAACCGCTCTTCAGCTGCACCTGTCCTCCTGCAATTTTGGCTAATCCGCCCTGTACTTCAGGAAGTTTTCCGATGACCTGCCGCTGCCCATCGGCAGCTTTATCCATTCCTGTTTCCAGTTGTCCAAGCCCTGCTGAAATAGAGCTGAGACCGTCCGCCAGCTGTTTTTGGCCGCTTACTGCCTTGCTTAGACCATCATTGGCTTTCCCCATATTGTTTTTTACTATATTCAGCTTCCCATTCAACTGATTGAGAACTGCCGCCATCTGGTTCAAACCGCCTTCCAGCTCATTAAATGTTCCCTTGATGGCCTGGTAATCAGAATCGTTTTTAATGTCTTTGTTTTTATCTGAACTCGCATATTTTGCTTCTAAACGAGTGAAGCTTCCCTTTAGTTGGGCAAGGCTTTTGGACGTGGTGCTCAGCTGTTTTGCTGTTTGGACATACCCGCCCTGCAGCTGCCCAAGGCCGTTCTCCATTTCTTTGTAGCCGGAAAGAAGTTTCTGATTGCTTTGATACAGCAGTTCTGCGCTCGACTTCGCCTGCTGTACCCCTTTTTTCAGGTCTCCTGCTCCTTTGGAACCGTCACGCACCCCCTTTTCAACTTGGGAAAGCGCGCCTGACAAGTCACCGATGCCTGATTTTAACTTGTTGGTGCCTGTCACCAATTCACCGATTCCATCAGTGGTCTGCTTCATCTTGGGCTGGGAACTGCTCAGCTGCGTGCTTGCTTCAGCCAGGCCTCCGCTTATTTTTTTCAATCCAGTGTTCCCTTTTTCCAACCCGTTATCGAGAGAGTCTGCCTGATGCGCGACCTGGAGGTCCTTCAGCTCCTCGCCTACTGGACGTGTGGCACTGCGCACCCGGTCCACACCATGAATCTGCTCCACTTCACGGCTGATCTTCTCAATGGTTGCCAAGTATTCGGAGCGGTTCATCGGTTCATCATTTTTGACGACTATTTTAGCAGGAAGCGATTCTCCTGGACCAAAGCTTTCAGAGATGACATTGAAGGCTTTTACGGAGTTATATTTATCACCGATCTCATCCAAGGAGTTAAATGAAAGATCTCCGTCATAGGTTGCAAGAAAAGGTGTGACGATGGCGGCTACGATAAGAAGCGTGGCGAGCGGGCGTTTGAAGGAGAACGAACCTGCCGCTCCCCAAATCCTGCTTTGTTTATGCTCCATCGCACCTTTAGCCGGCCAGAACAGCTTGGTGCCAAGCACCGCCATGAAAAATGGAACGAGTGTAAATAACGCCAGCAGCAGCACCGCTACTCCAATCGCGACAGCGGCAGCAGACTGATAGAGTTTAAAGGTTGAAAAGCCGATGGCCGCAAAGCCGATCATCACGGCGAGTCCGCTGAAAAATACGGTTCTTCCCGCGGTTTTATAAGTAGTGACAATCGCACCTTGCAAACTCTCATTTCGGCCCATCTCTTCCTTAAAGCGGCTTAGCAGCAGAATGCAATAGTCCGTTCCGATACCGAAAAGAACCGCGACGAGAAAGATCTGTGTAAACGTAGAAAGCGGAAAGTTCCATTTATCCACTAAAAAAGCAACGATCGATTGTGCCGCAACATAGCTGATCCCCACGGTGACGAGCGGGACAAGCGGTGCAATTAACGAGCGGAAAACAACAAACAGGACGGCTAGAATGAAGACAACCGTAATGTATTCGGTTTTCTTGAGCCCTTCCTGCGAACTCGCCACCACATCCTCGTCAATCATCCAGCTGCTCGTATAATAGTGATCGACTTTTACGCCATTCAACTCACTGTACAGTGATTTAGAGATTTCAGCCGGCTCTTTGCCATCAGTATTGACTGTAACTAAGGCAAGGATCGTCCTCCCATCCTTTGAAGCGAGCTGGTCTTTCAGTTCTTTATTTTCAAAATGCGTTAACACCTCGCTGATTCCGAGGCCGTTCTTATCCTGCTCCAGTTTCGCTATTGCGCTCCTGACCTCGGTCCTTTCATCTTCCGTCAGCTTTTTTCCGCTGTGGAAAACAAGGGCTACCTGTGATTCGTCCGCCGACTTCTCTTTTTTGTCCAGATCTTTCAGCAGTTTTTGGGCATAGCTTGATGAATATCCATCCGGAACATTGATCTGCCCCTTTTCCCGTACAAGATCAGCCATGTTTGGCGCCAGTATAGCCATTACGACAACCAGGACCAGCCACATTGCCGCGATTCCCCATCTTCCTTTTAATACGGCCTTCATTCTATTTCTCCTCTCCTGCTCCCTCGTTCGAGACAGACGCCAGTTTTTCATACAGCTTCAGGAATGTTTCGATCTCTTCTTCGGAGAATATTTTCAGGTAAGGAGAGACCACCTCAAACACCTTTTCATCGGCCCATTGAAAAACCTTTTCCCCTTCTTCTGTCAGCCTTAAATAAACAATCCTTCGATCCTTTTCATCTCGGTCGCGATGAATGTACCCCTTTTCATTAAGCCTCGTTACGATGGCTGTGATCGCACTCTTATTGACGCAGAAGGCTTCCGCCAGTTCTGTCGTCGTGCAGGATCCAAATCGCTTAATATAGCTCAGTGTCATCTGCTGATCGATCGTTAGGACATCCTGTAGCTTTTCTTTTACGAGAGAACCAAACCTTTTGTTCACGGTAAATGAAGACGCTTCATATCTGCCAAATATGGTTTGCCATTTTCCAACATCCATTCTATTCACCCGTTTTCCGTCTTAGACTAATAACTAGTTCAAGAGTTGAACTGTTCACGATGATAACTATATGACAGAATAGAGCTCTGGTCAAGTATGCTGAAAACTGAAGTTCGATTTGAGCAGGACAATACTTCAACGCTCAATAAAAAAAAACCGCCCTGCAGACAGGACGGTCCATAAAAATGTTTATGCAATATTTTGTGCTTCCGTAAATTCAGATTCGATCTCAGCCGACGGTTTAGCTGTCATCAAGCTGACTGCGACGATAACGGCGGAGCAAACGATGAAGCCTGGAATAATCTCGTAAACTGCTTCAAATGCCTTGATCTGCTCCCAGATAATAACGGTCAGAGTTCCAGAAAGCATGCCATAAAAGGCTCCCCATTTCGTCATCCGCTTCCAGTACAGGCTTAATAGCACAACTGGCCCGAATGCTGCTCCAAATCCGGCCCACGCATATCCAACGAGATTAAGAATGGTTTTATTCGGATTGAGAGCAAGGACCAAAGCGATCACTGAGATCGCCAATACAGAAAGGCGTCCAACCAACACTAGTTCTTTGTCTGAAGCTGACCGCTTAAAGAACGCTTTGTAAAAGTCTTCTGTGACAGCACTTGATGTGACAAGCAGCTGTGAGGAGATCGTACTCATGACCGCTGCTAAAATAGCAGCCAGCAGGAATCCGGTAATGAGCGGATGAAAAAGCACATCGGATAAGACGATAAATACGGTTTCTGCTTTTTTTTCACCAAGCGATCCACCGTTCAGATTGAAATAGGCAATACCAACCAGACCTGTGAACATCGCTCCACCTATGGAGAAAATCATCCACCCCATACCGATCCTTCGGGCGCTTTTCATCTGTTTAACAGATGAAATGGCCATGAACCGGACGATAATATGAGGCTGTCCAAAATACCCAAGACCCCAGGCTAGAAGAGAAATGATTCCGATCAGGCTTGTCCCTTTAAAGGCGTCAAGCAATTTCGGATCGATCGATTGAATTTCTGAAAAAGTCGGCCCTGCTCCGCCAATTTCAAAGATGGTTACAACCGGAACGAGGATTAACGCAACAAACATGATCGTTCCTTGAACAAAATCCGTCCAGCTGACGGCCAGAAAACCGCCAAACAGCGTATACACAACGACCACACTGGCTGTCAGCCAAATTCCCCACGTGTAATCGAGATTGAATGCCGTCTTAAAAAGCTCTCCTCCTGAAACCATTCCAGATGAAGTATAAAACGTAAAGAAAATTAATATGACTATTGCTGATGTAATTCTTAAAATTCGGGATGTATCTTTGAACCGGTTCTCAAAATAATCCGGTATAGTGATGGAATTATTCGCGATTTCCGTGTACGTTCGCAGACGCGGTGCAACAAACAGCCAGTTTAAATAGGCACCCGCTGTTAAACCAACGACGATCCACCCTGCACTTAAGCCGGACACATACATTGCTCCCGGAAGGCCCATGAGCAGCCAGCCGCTCATATCAGATGCCCCCGCACTCAGTGCCGTGACAGCAGGCCCCAGATCCCTGCCTCCCAGCATATAATCGGATAAGTTCGCTGTTCTGCGGTAAGCAAACCAGCCGATCAGCAGCATCCCGGCCATATAAATGCCGATGGACACGAGTACCCCATATTCCATTGTTTCTCCCCCTTTATCCCCTTTTCCACTTCTCTCTGTTAACGCTTACAGTCGCAAGCAAGTTTCGATATTTTTCAGCTTTAGGCTTGATATTTTCGTGACTGAAAAATAACTCTACTTAAAAATTTATCACAGCAATAATGTTTAAACAATGCTTTTATTTAGTCACCATTTGTGTTTAATGCTTGTCCGAGAAGACAAAATAGAGGCCCGCAAACATCAGCACGAGTCCGATCATCCTTTTATACGTAAAATGGAAAGGTGCGTTGCCAAACCAACCAAAATGGTCAATGATCACACTCATGATCAGCTGGCCAATGATGACAGCCGTAATGGCACTCGTTACTCCAATCTTCGGTACAGCCAAAATAACAATAAAAACATAGATCGCCCCAAGGATGCCTCCGATCAGATTCCACTTCGGCACGTTCCCTACCGTACTGAGGCTTCCGTGTCCCCAGATCATCATAAAAATAAGGAGCATTACGGTTCCCGTAAAAAAGGAAACGAAAGCACCTTCGATCGACCCTATCTTCTTTCCAAGCGTTCCGTTGACAGCAGCCTGCATGCTTTGCCCCATACCGGAAAACAAAGCAAGCAGGAGAACGATCACCTTAGCCATAGCATTCTCCCCTAGCATGTATTTTTATTAATATCGCATATGTACATTACTGTTAGCTTTTCTTTCCAACAAAAAACACCACACATGAGGTGGTGTTTCATTATTAATCTGGCTTGAAAATATAGTCGACAAGTTCTTGAAACCCACTTACATTGTCAGTCAACAGGAACACCGGAAGAAGTAAAATGGCGAAGAGCACGAGAAGATTAGATCCTATTACGCGAACAACTATCTTTTTAAAAGTATTCATTGTTCTCACTTCCTTTTCAATGATTATAACGCCTGTCGCCTAAACAGTCAAAATATTTCGTAAAGTATTTTTGATGGATATCTGTAGTGTATTGAGCTGCCCTGACTTCTAGAAGCAATTTGTTTCAACTGTCATTCATTACATACCTTTTAATTTTAGATAGAAACCAAAGGAAGGCATCAGTACGCTTTTGCCCAATAGACAAGCTGCTCCGCTTCCTTTCCGCAGCATACGCATGTTTTGGAAATTTCCTCCTTCTCAAAAGGCATGCACCGGGAAGTGGCGCCAGTTTCTTCTTTTATTTGATCCTCACACTGCCGTTCGCCGCACCACATCGCTTTAATAAAACCAGGATTCGACTCCAGCACCTGTTTGAACTCATCCATTGTGCGGGCAATGGTCGTTTTTTCCTGGCAATGTGCCTTCGCTTTTTGCAGCAGGCTCTTTTGAATGTCTTCCAGCAGAAACGGAATATGTGTCTCCAGCTCCTCAAGGGAAAGAACGATCTTCTCTCCTGTATCCCTGCGGACCGCAACCGCCTGCTTTTTTTCGATATCCTTTGGACCGATCTCAATTCGAAGCGGTACGCCCTTCATTTCATGCTCACTGAATTTCCAGCCCGGCGACTTATCGCTCTCGTCAATTCCTGCTCTTACTTTTCTGTTCAGCCGGTCTTTAAGCTCATGGGCCTTGTCGAGCACCCCTTCTTTATGCTGAGCGATCGGGATGACCATCACTTGGACCGGTGCAATCTTTGGAGGGAGAACAAGCCCTCTGTTGTCTCCGTGGACCATGATCAATGCTCCGATCAGACGAGTTGTGATTCCCCAGGAGGTTTGGTGTACATGCTGATGTTTTCCTTGCTTATCGGTATATTGAATGCCAAACGCCTCCGCAAATCCGCTCCCCAGGTGATGGGAGGTTCCAGTCTGTAGTGCTTTACCATCATGCATCAGGCTTTCGATTGTCAGCGTGAATTTCGCTCCGGCAAACTTTTCCTTGTCTGTTTTCCTGCCGCGGAGAACAGGAACTGCTAAGTGCTCTTCACATACGTCGGCATACACTTCAAGCATCCTGCGGGTTTCCTCTCCCGCCTCTTCATCTGTCGCATGGCACGTGTGCCCTTCCTGCCAAAGAAATTCAAGTGATCGCAGGAATGGGCGTGTCGTTTTTTCCCATCGCACAACATTCCCCCACTGGTTATACAGTTTTGGAAGGTCGCGGTACGAATGGATGATGTTGGCATAATGCTCACAGAAGAGTACCTCTGAAGTCGGACGAACGCAGAGGCGTTCAGCAAGCTTCTCCTCTCCGCCATGTGTGACCCAGGCTACCTCGGGTGCGAAACCTTCAATATGATCTTTTTCTTTTTGAAGCAGGCTCTCTGGAATGAACAACGGAAGATAGACATTCTCATGACCGGTTTCCTTAATTTGGCGGTCGAGTTCCTTTTGGATGTGTTCCCAGATCGCATATCCGTATGGACGGATGATCATCGATCCTCTGACACTTGAATAATCGACGAGATCCGCTTTTCGGACGACGTCCGTGTACCATTGTGCGAAATCATCTTCCATGGCTGTAATTTCTTCTACCAGCTTTTTTTCTTTAGCCATCACTTTATCTTCCTTTCTATTGTAAAACCTGTAAAAAGAGCGCAAAAAAACCGATCCAACAAAAAGGATCGGGTATTGGTGGTACCACCCTGTTTTTTTCTGAAAGAAAAATAACATTCCATTCCCTTTTCCTCAGAAATTCGTTGTTTTTTCCTTAAAGAAATGGTTGCTTTCCTGGAGAAAATTGATGTTTTTTCCTAGGGGAAAAACCCCCATTCTACTAATCCTTTTCAACGTTTTTTCGATCTAAGATTAAGAAATAATATATTCATTTTTCTGGAAAAAGTCAAGCGCCGCTGTAGAACAATGATGGACTGCATCAAACATCGAGCAGGAAGGTTATACTGTATACAAATAAGGCTGCTGAAAGGTTTCAGCTTCAGCCGTTTTGGAAAAAGAATAATAAGATGATGTTAGAAAGGAAATCGCCAGTGAGAAAAGGATTGGAAGTCTTCTTACGTCTTGGACTGACGTTACAAGTAATGAAAACAGCAATCGCCGCAGCAATCAGCTGGATGGTTTCCTCCCATTTATCACAAAATGACTATCCATTTTTTGCTCCGATGGCAGCTGTCCTGACGATGCAGGTCACGATTGCCGGATCGATGGAAAAAGCCATCTACAGGGTCAGCGGTGTGATCGGCGGCGTAATCATCAGTATGCTGATCGGATACTTTTTAAAATTGAACGCTGGTTCCATTCTTCTTGTCGTATTGATCGGGATGGCGGTGACGACCGCCTTCAAAATGCCGGCTCAGGTCACCTCCCAGGTTTCTGTAAGTTCAATCCTTGTTCTAGCCTTTGGTCAGGGTTATGCTCTCAGCCGTATTATTGAAACGATCATCGGCTCTGCGATCGCTGTACTGACCAATGCTCTGCTTGTACCGCCAAACACCATACCCGCCGCAGAAGAGCTGCTCTTAAAGTTATCTAAAAAGGCATCCATCACATTAAAAGATCTTGTTCTTCTATGGGACCGGTCGCTTTCTCAACGCCGGGAGATCCAGCAGGAGGTAAAAGAACTGACAGAACAGAACGAAAAGGGGATTGAAGCTGTCGTTCTTGCCAGACAGAATCTCCGATTTACCCCTTTCTTTACGAAACGGCGCATCCGGCTGGAACACCTGGAAACCGGAATAAAGCATCTCAATCATATTACACTGCAGATCCGCGGCATCGCCCGCGGGATACGTGATCTGGTCATGAGTCTTGATGACCATGTCGCCTCTGAAGAAATGACGCAGTTGAATTTAGCCATTAAGCATACGTCAGCCTGTGTGGCTCATTACGGAAAGACGGTCATTGATCCATCTGCTGAAAATTTGTTAAAACTCATCTCCAGTATAAAGGAAGCACAGGAAATTCAGTCTCATTGCCTCGTAATCCTGAAGCGTTACGAGTCACTGACGATCCTTAGGGATGTCGGGGCGATTCTTACCGATTTAAACCGGATCCTAGAAGAGACTGGCGGGCAAACAATCGTGAGTACCGGAAGGGTGTTTAAATAAAAAGAGAGAGGTCCCCTGCAAGGGATCTCTCTTTTTTTTACTTCCTCATGGAGGCAGATTTTAATTGTTCGTACTGCTCCATTACCGCTTCAGACAGGGCGGAACCGGCTTCAATGCCGGTAAACTCTTCAATTGCCTGTTCCATTCCTTTTTCATGAATTGTTTCCTGTATCTTTACTGCTTCTGGATCTTCCTTATAATCATAAAGAAGAGCTGAAGCAATGACTCTTGTTAACGTAACTGGAATATCGCCTGTAAGCTCAAGAAATTGAATGGCAGGGCTGATGAGCCGGTCTGCATGTCCGAGCTTACGGATTGGAGAACGTCCAACTCTCGTTACCTCGTCCGTGATATAGGGATTCACAAAACGATGCACAATTTTTTCGATATACTGTTGATGTTCATCTGGGGCAAAGGCATATTTACTGACGAGCATGCGTCCTGTTTCCTGCAGGGTTTGCTGGATCAGCGCTTTGATTTCTCCGTTGTTCATCGCTTCATCGATGGTTCTCATGCCGGCTTGATATCCGATATAGGCAGCAGCAGCATGGCCGGTGTTCACCGTGAACAGCTTTCGTTCAATATATGGTTTCAAATCCTGTACATATGTGATGCCTTCCACCTCTGGCCTTTTGCCGATGATTTTCGTCTCATCGACAGCCCACTCATAGAAGGGTTCAACTTTAACCATCAGTTTATCTTCATTGGACTGATTGGGGACGATGCGGTCGACCGCTGCATCCGGAAATCCAAAGCGGGATTCAAACAGCGGCTTCTCGTTCTCTTCCAATTTCTCAAACACTTTTTCTTTTAACAGCGTACTTCCGCCGATCATATTTTCACAGGCGATAATATTTAAAGGCGCATCACTTTTTTCTATCCTTTTTCGCAGTCCTTCCGCAATGGAGCCAGCGATAAACGGAAGAATGTTCGGCCCTACTGCAGCCGTTACGAGGTCAGCCTTTGCGATAAGCTCAACCACCTGTTCTGGATCGTTTCCGCTGTTCACCGCCGAAACATTCCTGATGATGAGCTCTTCCTGGCTTTCATCTGCATGCACAACAGCATACTGATTCTTTTCATTCAATAAATCTACGAGCTCCTGGTTCACGTCTACAAATACCGTTTCATAGCCTGACTGAAACAATAGATTGCCAATAAATCCCCTGCCGATGTTACCCGCTCCAAAATGTACAGCCAGCATTAGATTTCACCTTCAAAGTAAGCCAGGATCTCTTCTTTGGAAGAGGCATTTACGATTCCCAGGACGTTATCTTCTTCAGAACAAACAATAGCAATTTTCGAAAGGATCTCCAAATGCTCGTCTCCTTTTCCTGCAATACCGATGAGCAGTTTCACTTCATTCCCTGGCCCAAATTCCACTCCGTCCGGCACTTGGATAATAGCGATCCCTGATTCTTTGACCGATTGCTTCGCATCCTCTGTTCCATGCGGAATGGCCACAAAATTCCCCATATACGTTGAGGTCAGCTGCTCTCTTTCCAGCATTTTTTCAATATATTGCGGTTCCACATATCCATTTTCCACTAACAGGCCTCCGGTTAAACGGATCGCATTGTCCTTGCTGTCCACTTCCGCATTTAATAGGATGTTATCTTTCGTTAGCACTGATGTCATATTATCCTCTCCTTAATTCTGTTAGTTTCTCTTTATAAAACTGATCAAGCTTATCTGCCAGATAGGATGATATTTTCTTTTCATCCTTTGATTCGAACAGGGCAATGCTCTGTTCATTCTCAATAATGATGGAGCTTATAAAGCTCAGCACCTTCAGCCCCTGGCTTGAATAATCGCTTGGAGCGAGCAGAAGGAGCATACTGTCAGCTTCAATGACGGTCTGATCCATGGCGGGTACCGTAACAGCATCCTCCAGGCTATAGATGGTGAAGGAAGGTTTCACAATCTGTTCACTCCGTGCATGGTAAAGGACAAGTGCGGTATTCGGTATCCCAAGGCCTCCCAGCTTCTCTCGTTCAAACAGTGCAGCTGCCACCTGCTCGCCGCTTTGCAGGACACCTTCGGCTGCTAAGTCTTCGCATGCTTCCTCAAGGATGCTTTGAACCTTAGCCGGACCATTGACTCGTGCCAGTTTGAATCCTTTCAGCACATCCACAATGGCATCCGTATACTTCTTGATCCCTTCCAGCCCTTCCAGAAGCTGTTTAGGGTCCTGTTCCCTCTTATTGGTTTCCTGCAGGACCGGGCGTTTCCCTTCCGGCTGTGCTCCGGCACCTTCTGCAATGTATTGCTTCACCTTCTGAATCTCTTCCTGAGAAGGAATGGGGCTGAGAACAATATAGGGCCGGTGGTAATCCGGCAGATGAATGGTAGAAATGACAAGGTCAAACTCGTCCGGGTTCATCTTGTTCAGTTCAAAAACAGATACATTTTTCAGTTCCTTTAATTCAGGTACTTCCCGTTTCAGTCTGGTCGCAAGCATCTTAGACGTGCCGATTCCGGTAGAACAGATGATCAATGCTTTTAGCCCTGCCTCATGGCGGCCTGTCATCAAAGCGGCACCAAAGTGCATAACAAGGTAGGCTACTTCCTCATCAGGAACATGCAGATCATGAAATATAGCGGCTGTGCCGTCCCGTACGATATGAAACAGCTCTTCGTAATCCTTTTTAATCTTGGGCATGAGCGGATTGGAGATCCCCATGTTTTGCTTGATCCGGTACAGCGCCGGTTTTAAATGAGTGACAAGCCCCTGAAACAGGGGAGCGTTTTCTAAAAGATCCGTACCGGTTTGCTCGCTCACATACATGATCAGGCTTTTCGCTTTTATAGCGGTTTGAAAACTGGATTCTTCAAGCAAATATTCCTTGTCTCGCCGCAGCTTCGCCCCTTGCAGATGCATGGTGATATAGCCGACCTCTGCTTCAGGTATGTCCGCATGAAAAACTTTCTTCAGCTTTTCGATGATTTTCTCTGCAGCCTTAAATTCTGGTGTCAGCTTTAATGTCTCAAGAAAAGCCTCATCCATATTGATGTTCTCCCCCTGCAAAATCCGTTCGATCGCCAGTGTGAGATGGACGACCAAGCCGATATATGCACTGTCCGCGATCGGATAGGGGAGCTCCTCATTCACTTCTTCAATTGCTTTCTCTACCATTAAGAGCCTGTTCTTTTCCACCAATCCCAATAAACGTTCCGATATGGAATCCGTCGTATGAAGTGATTTTTTCTGAATGTTTTCTTTCACGAGTGACAAAAATTCGGTTTCGTTAAGATTTTGGGCGATGATCTGGCTCATTGCTCTTCGTTTTGCTTTTTCATCTCCAGTGATCTCTACCCCATATCCCCTTTTCCTGACAAGGTTCAGATCAAACTCGGACAACCTGCTTTCCAGCTTGGTTAAATCATTGCTGATCGTAGCGATCGTCACGTTTAAATCATGTGCCAACGAGACAAGCTTAACCGGCTCCTTTGCCTCCAGAAGGGAGCAGAAAATCATCGTCTGCCGTTCTTCAGGTGTGTACTCGTTATAAGACAAATGAAACAACGAAAGCTTCAGGTCTTCCATCCGTCCCTCTTCACCGGCGATCTGTATGCCTACTCCTGATTTTTTGATAAGCTCCAAATCAAACTTTTTCAGTGTATGTTCAAGTTCCTTCAGATCACGGTGGATCGTCCGGGTGCTCACATCAATTTCATCCGCAAGATCCTTGACCGTGATTTCTTCTTTTTTAGATAATAAGATTTCAACTATTAGCCTCTCTCTTGCAGATATATACATGTTCTTTCACTCCAGGTTACTGACAATATTTAATTTGTATACCCTTAATGCAATCATAAATCCCAGCTGGCCCACATTACAACGAAATAAAAAGCTGATTTCGTCATGATCATTGTTGCCATGATTTAAAAAGAATAGAAAAGTCCGATTCCTGGGAACCGGACTTTTCGTTTACTGCAAGCTTTTTGCTGCTTTCAACTTCTCAAGCAGTTCCTCATATTTCGGTGAGTTTAAAAAATTCTCCACTGAAATATGTGTTGCGCCCGGTAGTTTAGCCTTTGCACGATCAGTTAAGTCTTTGTGTGTGATGACCACGTCTGCATCAGCTGGCAGATTGGTAATCGAAGTATTGGAAACGGAGACATCAAGCCCCGCTTTTTGAACTTTATTCTTTAAAATAGAAGCGCCCATCGCACTTGAACCCATACCTGCGTCACACGCAAAAATAATTTTTGAAACGTCTTCATACTCGTTCTTTGCATCCTGCGTACCTTCAGCCACGGCAGGTGCTGCTGTTCCTTTGCTCTCTACTAACTCATTCAGCAGCTTTTCGTATTTGGGACTGTTTAAGAAATTTTCTACTGAAATATGTTCAGCGTTCGGCAGTTTTGCTTTTGCCCGGTCGGTTAAATCTTTGTGCGTGATGACGATGTCTGCATCAGCCGGTAAATTCGTTATCGATGTATTGGAAACCGATACATCCAGCCCTGCTTTTCGCGCTTTATTCTTTAAGATCGATGCGCCCATCGCACTTGAACCCATGCCTGCGTCACAAGCAAAAATGATCTTTTCAACGTTTGCACGGCTCTTTTCTGCAGCAGGTGTTTTTTGAATTTCAGTTTCTTGCGGTGCTTTCGGCTGAACAAGAGATGAAGCACGGCTTTCTTTTCCTTTAAGCGCAGATGTTTTTTCCGCTGCTTTTGTTAAGTCGTCTTCATCCGTTTGTTTGGAAGATTTTAAGATGACTGAAGAAATCAAGAAGGATACGGCTGTCGCTATTAAAACACCAGAGATGATGCCAAGATAGTTCCCTCTCGGTGTCATCGCAATAAGAGCAAAGATACTGCCTGGTGATGGAGCCGCTACCAATCCTGCATCAAACAGCAAGAAGGTAAATACCCCGGATGCACCGCCTCCGATTACCGCTAAAAGCAGGAGCGGACGCATTAGGATATACGGGAAGTAGATTTCATGAATCCCACCTAAGAAATGGATGATAGCCGCCCCTGGTGCCGTTTGTTTGGACATTCCTTTCCCGAAAAGAATATAAGCCAATAAGATACCGAGACCCGGTCCCGGATTCGATTCGAGCAAGAAAAGAATGGATTTTCCTGCTTTAGAGGCTTGCTCGATTCCGAGCGGACTTAAGATTCCATGGTTGATCGCGTTGTTTAAGAATAATACTTTTGCCGGTTCGATAAAGATGCTGGCTAAAGGAAGCAAGTGGGCATCCACAATCGCCTGAACCCCTGCAGCCAATGTTTTATTTAACGTTAATACAACCGGCCCGATTCCTTTATAGGCGATGGTGGTTAGAATTGCGGCAATAATCCCTGCGGAAAAGTTATTTACGAGCATCTCGAAACCGGATCTCACTTTTCCTTCTAGCAATTTGTCAAACTTCTTAATGGCATATCCGCCGAGTGGCCCCATGATCATGGCACCTAACAGCATTGGAATGTCAGCCCCGACAATAACCCCCATCGTTGCTGTCGCACCGACGACCCCGCCTCGCAGATCATAAACAATTCGTCCGCCGGAAAACCCGATCAGCAGCGGCAGCAAGTAGGTGATCATCGGGCCAACCAGTTTTGCCATATCTTCATTCGGAAGCCATCCTGTTGGGATGAATAGGGCAGTAATCAGCCCCCAGGCGATAAATGCCCCAATGTTCGGCATGATCATTCCGCTTAAATGACTGCCAAACCGCTGTATTCTTACTTTAACGCCTGTCTTTGATTGTTCAGAATTCGCCATATCTATCGTAACCCCTTTCTAAATGGTACTGTTCGATATTTCTATAGGTCTTATGCTCTAATAATAAAGCGTTTACACACCATTCTTCAATTTAAAGAAAAGGGTATTTTGTCATGAAACTTGTTGTCATCACTAAAACAAAAAAACTGCCCTCCTTAAATTCGGTTGGCAGCTCTTTATTTATTCTTTTGATTCGCCAGCCTAAGCTTTAAATGTTTCCCGCAGGTTCTCATGATTCATGGTCGTGGTTTCAAACGAAAAAAGACGGAAGACCAGTTGAACGAACACTCCAAGCCCAAACGCTGTCACCACTGTTCCCATCCCTAGCGGACCTCCCAGCAGCCAACCAACAAGTGCAATGGAACATTCGAGTGAAGATCGGCAGACCCCAATGGGAAGACCGGTGCGCCTGCGGATCGAGACCATGAGTGAATCACGCGGCCCCGCTCCAAAACCGGAGCTTATGTAAAAATAACTGCCCAGTGCTGTGGTGAACAACCCGAGCATCAGCATGCCCAAGCCGCTGGGCCAGCCCAATGCCATCGGCAGTATATCGGTCCATAAAATGAAGTCCATGAATAATCCAATCAAAGTCATATTGGCCAAGGTGCCGATTCCAATTTTCTCTTTCAGAAGGATGATCAATCCAACAATAACCACACTGACTAGAACGGTGGCTTGCCCGATGGTCAATGGCAGAAAGTTGGTTAACCCTGCTTGAAACACTTCCCAAGGACCAAAGCCTAAATTGGCTTTCATAACGAGCACCGAGCCTAACGCAAATAAAAAAAGACCAGACAGAAGCCGTAAGATTCGCAGTGATTTTTTCATCTCTTTGTGTCCATTCCCCTTCTCCAGATAAGATGCCTTTTTATTTCCAAGCGATTCCATCCTTATGTTACCATAAAAATATTTACTTTAAGTATACTCTAATAGGAGGTGTGTAAATTGACCAGAGCACTTTTACATATCAATAGAGTTTTACTTGGTTTAATTTTCCTTATTGCAGGTGTGAACGGATATTTTGTTATCGTGGGGTTGGACCCTTTTATCGAAACAAGTCCTGAAGCAATGGATATGTTCACCTCTGGCCCTTTCGATGTTATCCCCGATCATTGCGAACATATTCTTACTTCATTTGTTTGTTGATCATTCTTTACTTGCTTTAGCGGTTATACTTGTCATTCTTCATTGTTTTATGTTGTTTATATACAGGAAAAATTTTACCAGCATCTTTAAAAAAAACCGCTCCCATAACCGGTTCATCTAAGCATTCAAAAAAAGACCGCTCCCTGGGGAGCAGTCTTTTTTGAAGGTTTTCTAATTATTCTACTGTTACACTTTTCGCAAGGTTACGCGGCTTATCGACATCGCAATCGCGGTGAAGCGCTGCATAGTAAGCCAACAATTGAAGCGGTACTACCGATACGAGCGGAGTAAGGTACTCATGTACTTCTGGAAGTACGATGCGGTCTCCTTCATCCTTCGTTGCTTCTGTACTGATCACGCAAGTGTCAGCGCCTCGGGCTGCTACTTCTTTCACGTTTCCGCGGATGCTCAAGTTTACATGTTCTTGAGTCGCTAGAGCGATAACAGGAGTGCCTTCTTCAATCAAAGCGATCGTACCGTGCTTCAATTCTCCTCCTGCAAAGCCTTCTGCCTGTATATAAGAGATTTCTTTAAGCTTAAGAGAACCTTCTAAGCAAACAAAGTAATCAACGGCACGGCCGATAAAGAAAGCATTGCGTGTAACGGAAAGGTATTCTTGTGCTACGCGTTCCATTGTTTCTTTTTGGTCGGTTAATGTTTCCATTGCGTTTGCCACGATCGCAAGTTCTTGAAGCGGGTTGAAATCCAACTCGATGCCTTGAGCACGTGCAGTGTCCACAGCGAGGATCGCAAGGACAGCAATTTGGGCAGTATAAGCTTTTGTTGACGCAACGGCAATTTCAGGTCCTGCATAAAGGTGGAGCGTGTGATCCGCTTCCCTTGAAAGGGTCGAGCCAGGAACGTTGGTAATCGTCAACGCTTTGTGGCCGAGCCTTTTCACTTCTACCAATACGGCACGGCTGTCTGCTGTTTCACCGGATTGAGAAATAAAGATAAACAATGGCTTCTTGGAAAGAAGCGGCATGTTATATACGAATTCACTGGCAATGTGAACCTCTACAGGAATATTCGCCATGTTTTCGATCAGCTGTTTCCCGACAAGTCCTGCATTATAGCTCGTTCCGCAAGCCACGATATAGATGCGGTCAGCATCTTTCATCGCTCCGCGAATGTCATCATCCAGTTTAAGATTGCCTTCTTCGTTTTGGTACTGTTTGATGATGTTACGGATAACAAACGGCTGCTCATCGATTTCTTTGAGCATATAGTGCGGGTATGTTCCCTTTTCAATGTCACTTGCATCGAGTTCAGCTGTGTATGGGCTGCGCGCTACTTCTTTGCCTTCTAATGTTTTAATGGTATAAGTGTCACGAGTGACGATTACGATTTCCTCATCCATTAGTTCAACATATTGGTCTGTTTGAGAGATCATTGCCATAGCATCACTTGCAACAACGTTGAATCCTTCTCCAACACCGACCAACAGCGGGCTTTTATTTTTCCCAACATAGATGGTGTCTGAATCTTGGTTATCGACTAACGCGATCGCGTAGGAACCTTTGATGACAGAGAGTGCGTGGCGGAATGCTTCTTCCACGTTCTCTCCTTCGTTAACAAACTTTTCGATAAGCTGTACAACAACTTCTGTATCTGTATCACTTGCGAATTCAACATTCGGCAAGTATTCTCGTTTAACGTTTTCGTAGTTCTCGATTACACCATTATGCACAAGCGTGAAACGCTCTGCAGCGCTTTGGTGAGGGTGAGAGTTAACCTTGCTTGGCGCTCCGTGTGTTGCCCAACGGGTATGTCCGATCCCCATTGATGTTTCGACGGAAGGGTCAACGATCTCGCGCAATACGGCGATTCTTCCTTTTTCTTTAAACACTTGAACGCCGTCGTTGTCGACAACAGCAATACCTGCTGAGTCATAACCGCGATACTCCAACTTTTCAAGTCCGCGAAGCAAGATTTCTTTTGCATCCTTATTTCCTACATAACCTACAATTCCGCACATTTAATTTATCCTCCCTTGGGTCAGGTCAAGCCTAAAACGGCTGAAGCCTGCCTCTGTAACAGGGGGACTGTGAGCGGGGCTCACAGCCCCACCTATGTTTCGTTTAGTTTTATTAGCCACTGCTTTTAATTTTGTCAGGAAGTCGCCTTGCCTGTTTTATTTAAAAGCTTACGAAAGTGACTGGTTCCGAGAGGCATCCGCCGAAAATCGATGAACCTCTTCCTCGTCAACTATTTTCTCCCGTCCGAAAATAGTTCAGGCGCTAAGTAACTAAGTTGACCGCTCTATCCACCTTCCCATTTCGAAGTAAATTCAAACCTAATGATATCTTGTTTCAATTGCATCGTCAATTGGTTGCTAAGCAGCTTAATAAATATTTAATAAAATATGCATAAGCGAACCAGCCGGTGATTCACTTATGCATAGGTTTCGTGCCTATCTTCAGGAATGAGGGTGCCTTTGTCTAGACAAGTTCCGCCTTGACAACATCAGCGATCTGATCTGCATAGATTTGGCATTGTTCTTTCGTTGGCGCCTCGACCATCACACGCACTAACGGTTCCGTTCCCGATGGACGGACAAGGACACGCCCGTTTCCGTTCATTTCTGCTTCAACCTTGTCGATGGCTGATTGAATCGTTGTATTGCCTTCGAGCTTCGTTTTATCAGCCACTCGAACGTTAATCAGAAGCTGCGGGAACTTTTTCATTTCATCCGCAAGCTCAGACAAAGGCTTCTTCGATTGCTGAACGATGCTTGCTAATTGAATGGCGGAAAGCATTCCGTCTCCTGTTGTTGTATGATCCAGGAAGATGATGTGCCCCGACTGCTCACCGCCCAGATTATAACCGCTCTTTCGCATTTCTTCCATCACATATCGGTCTCCGACAGCGGTCTGTACCGATGTAACTGCTTTTTCTTCCAACCCTTTATAGAATCCAAGGTTGCTCATTACAGTGGAAACGATCGTATCATTCTTAAGCCTGCCCTGTTCTTTAAGGTAGCTGGCACAAATAAACATGATCTGGTCGCCATCCACGATGTTCCCTTTTTCATCGATCGCAATCAGACGGTCTCCGTCCCCGTCAAAAGCCAGACCCATGTCTGCGCCTTTTTCTTTGACCAGTTCCGCCAATTTTTCTGGGTGAGTAGAGCCGACGCCATCGTTAATATTTAAACCGTTAGGGCTGGTACCCATCGTTGAAATATCAGCTTCCAGGTCAGCAAACAGATGCGGAGCCAGTGAAGAAGTGGCACCGTGGGCACAATCCAGCGCGATGTGCATGCCTGAGAAATCTCCCGGCACGGTTTGTTTTAAATATTGAAGGTATTTTTGTCCGCCTTCAAAATAGTCTCCCACTGATCCGATATCGCCGCCTGAAGGCCGCGGAAGCTCGTCTTTCTCTTGATCCAGCAATGCTTCAATTTCCGCTTCCTGCTCGTCTAAAAGCTTGAAGCCATCCGCACCGAAAAACTTAATTCCATTGTCAGCAACAGGGTTGTGGGATGCCGAGATCATGATACCTGCCTGTGCTCCCAGTGCTTTTGTCAGGAAAGCTACACCCGGTGTGGAGATGACGCCTAATCGCAATACTTCAGCTCCCGTAGATAAAAGGCCCGCCACTAATGCTCCTTCCAGCATGTGACCAGATATTCGCGTATCTCTGCCGATCAGCACTTTGGGTTTTTTGGTTTCTTTGGTTAATACATATCCTCCAAACCGGCCAAGTTTAAAAGCTAATTCTGGTGTCAGCTCTGTATTGGCAACTCCTCTTACCCCGTCTGTTCCAAAGTATTTTCCCATGATTTAATTCTCTCCTTCAGTAATTGATTCGGTACGATTGGATTTCCCCTCAGCCTTCGATTGAGTAAAGGCTTGGTTATCGTTCGGCTTGCCCGTTGTATTGCCTTCATTTCCGCTATCGCCGTTGTTATCTCCGCTTTCGGATGTGGATTGGTCGGTCGTTTGATCCGAGTCGGTACTGGATTGTATGGCTTCGATCTTAATTTTCGCCGTCGTAAACTCCTTTTTCATTTGCAGGTTCTTGGAGTTTGAAACCTTGATAGAAACGGTATGCTCCCCAGACTCAAGCTTGCTGACATCAATATATGCGGAAATGTCAGAAGCCGCCAGTGCATCGACTGCTTTTTTGCTTCCTGTAATGGTCACATCCATTGTTCCGTTCGGAGGGGATATGAAGGAAGCTTGCTGTTCAGGAGTGTCTCCCCTCATGTCGATAGGGATATCCTTAAACGTCTTTGTTTTAATGTCATTCTCCACATCTACTTTTACTTGTACTTGTTTTGGATTTACAGATTCCGTGCCCTCGGGAAGAGGCACATCGACGTCGATCGTTGAATCTTCTTTAATCTTGTCTAGATCTACGTTCACACCGCTTACTTCACTGACTTTATCCAGAGCAGACGATGGTCCTGTCAACGTAACTTCCTGCGGGTTCATCGTTATGCCGGCAAGGGTAAGCCCGTCTGGAAGACTGCCCTTTTCATCGAGAGTCAGCGGCACCGTTTTACTTGGTTTAGAAATAGGGACCGTCACATTGACTGACTTTGGATCAATCAGTACGTCCAGCAGATTTCCTTGACTGTCGTAAGCACGCAGAGGCAGCCTTGATTCCAACTTATCCTTGGCGTTTGAAACATCCACTGATGCCCGAACGCTCGCGATATCGCCAATATAATCTTCTGGGCCGGTTACATACACACTTCTTGGCGAGTAACTGAGCTTTCCGGTTTCATAACCCTCCGGCAGCTTGTTCTTGTTCTTGATATCCACCGAAATTGGAATCTGTTTTGTTTGTTTCCGGTGAAGCGTTACTTCCACTTCCCTCGGCGATGGGACGGCTTTTAAATTTTCCGGCACATTTCTAATTTTTACAGGAACCTTTTTTGTACCAGGCCCCATTTTTGTAAGATCAATATAAACTTCCATCCGGCGATCTACTTTTAATGCTTTCGTCATCAGGTTGGATGAACCTGTCAGCTTAACATCCACTGATCGGGGCAAATCTGTCAGTACATACTTATTTTCATCAAAATAAGGAGTAATTGCAACCCCGCTTACCGTCTCACTTGTTTTGGACACGGAATTAAACAGCGATTGACGGTCCGATTGCTCCTGAGTTTCCATGGATAAAACAGTGTAAAGCATCAGTGCGAGGAGAAAGGCAATAATTTTTACAAACCAGTTGCTCTTAAGGAGTTTGTCCATTTTTCTTCCCCCTCCAGTTCCAACGTGATGAGGAAGAATTCCTGCTCGACAGCAGTAATTCTGCATTCAATAAAGTTTTTAGCATTTCCTCATTCAAGTTACGGTGAATTTCTCCATTCTTTGTAACGGATATGCCGCCTGTTTCCTCAGAAACAACGACGGTGATGGCATCTGTCACTTCACTGACACCGATGGCAGCTCTGTGCCTCGTGCCAAGTTCTTTCGATACAAACGGGCTTTCGGTCAACGGTAAAAAGCAGCCGGCTGCCACGACCTCATCCTGTCTTAAAATAACTGCTCCGTCGTGCAGAGGGGTGTTTGGCACAAAGATGTTAGTCAACAGTTCAGAAGACAGCTTTGAATGAATAGGGATGCCCGTTTCCACATAATCGGTAAGACCCGTCTCCCTCTCAAATGACATAATCGCCCCAATGCGGCGCTTCGCCATATAGCTTGTGGATTTTACAATCGCATTGATTGAATTTTCCATTTCCTCTTCATCAGCCAATCCCGTTCGGGAAAACAGCTTTCCCCGTCCAAGCTGTTCCAGCGCCCGTCTCAATTCAGGCTGGAAAATAATAATGATGGCCAATAATCCATATGTAATGGCTTTATCCATCAGCCAGCTCATGGTCCGCAGCTCAAAGAAACTGCTCGCCAGCCACACAGCTACAATGATTACAATCCCTTTAAGCAGCTGCACCGCCTTAGTTCCTCTAATCAGCATGATTAATTTATAGAAAACATAGGTAACCAGCAAGATGTCTACAATCTGGCTGATATAGTTACCTAAACTAAAACTTCCAACAGACAACATGACATCACTCCACTTCAGGGAACTACTCTTATAATGTTAATGTAGTGCAACAATGATCATAATTATTCGGTATCCCTTATTATAGCATATCCCAACCGCTCCGCTGAAAGCTGGAGGCTGGCTGGCCGGCTGGGTTTAGCTGTTTCATGAAGTCCCGAAAAAGTAAAAAGCCGTCCCTCATTAGGCGGCTTTATAAGATCTTCATATTAGTTCGATGCTAAATATTATTTTTGTTCCTTTCCTGTAAAGAACGTTTTAAGTTTATACCAGATCCATTCCACAACTTGGTGGATTTCCTGGCTGTCACCTGTGATCTGTCCTGCAGACGCCATATATTTTTTCCCTTTGATGACGACGACATCGCCATCTACCTTACCTTCTACTCTCACATCACCATTTTCCACGACAAGATCCCCCTTAACCGTCTTTCCTTTAGGGACAATGACCGTATGCGTGGATGGCTTGATCTGAACTTCGTCTGAGCCGGAAACGACAGACAACTCATTTCCCGTACTCCAATTCGCCATGACTGAACCGAACATTAAAATTAAGAACACGGCAGCGGCTGTCAGGACCGGATATCGCCTGATCCATTGAGCCGGCATCCTTTTCTTTTTCACAGCAGGGAGCTTCTTCATGACGTTCTCAGTAAAATGATCAGGAGCAACCACCGGCGCAGACTCCTTCATATCAGAAATGATCTCTTTCAGAGCATAATAGTGGGCTCTGCAGGCTTCACACACCTCCAGATGAAGGTTGAGCTCTTTCAGCTCCAGCTCTGTTATGTCACCATCCAGTGCTTTATCAATCAGGCTCATATATTGTTCTGTATCACATAACATTCGTGTTCACCTCAATTCTGCAACCTTTTTATACACCTTTTTCAACGCTTCCCTACCCCGATGGATCCGTGTTTTGACGGTCGGAACGGGCAAATCCATAACAGAGCTGATCTCTTCAAGCGAAAGATCCTCGACATATTTAAGCAGAATGGCTGTCCTGTACTTTTCAGGAAGTTTCATGATTTCCTGCTGGAGATGATCCCTCTTTTCTTTTTCCTCGACTTCCTCTTCCGGAAGAGGATCGGCTCCAGCCACCTGACTGTACAGCGTAGCTCCTTCAGTTCCTGGAATCTCTGCATCCATCGAGTAATCCGGTTTCTTCTTCCGCAGTTTATCAATACACAAATTTGTGGCGATGCGATACAGCCACGTTGAAAACTTATAGCTTCCGCTGTATTTATCAATGTTGATGTAGGCACGGACAAATGCTTCCTGAGCAAGATCCTCCGCCTCATGGCTGTCACCGACCATTCGGTAGCACAGCCGGTAGATCTTATCTTTATAGATTTCAACCAGGCCTTCAAATGCTTCCTGGTCTCCTGATTTCACCTGGGAAACCAGATTATTAATTAATGACTCCATTTCAATTTTCCACCACCAGTTGCGGTTCGTATTTTTCTACGTTTAGTATTCAAAAAAGTTTCAAATTCCATAAAAAATAAAGCAATTTTTATTTTAGCATGAAACATGACACGCATAGGGAAAAGTTTTCTACAAAATTTAGAAAACAAGTTTTATTTTGGATAATAGAGGGAATAGTGGGATTAAAGATCTTTTTAAGGAGCGTGTACTAATGGACCGCAATATTCTGCTGAGAGAAATTGAAGTTTCGCGCAAAAAAATGAATGAAATGTCCAAATTTATGCCATTAATCGCTGACGAAATTGTTGAAATCAGCCAACATATAGATGCCCTATTAAATGAATTCCAAAAAGCCAACGTAAAAAACAGCTACTCATAATAAATTGAGCAGCTGTTTTTATATTATCGATTATAATAATTTTTCACCAAACAATGACCCCATCAGCGCGACCGCCACAGTCGCTGTCTTGTTTCGTTCATCCAGAATGGGGTTAACCTCAACAAACTCAGCAGAAGTGATGATTTGAGACTCAGCCAGCATTTCCATCGCCAAGTGGCTCTCCCTGTAGCTGATGCCGCCAAGAACAGGCGTGCCTACGCCTGGGGCATCACTCGGATCGAGCCCATCAAGGTCAAGGCTTAAGTGCACCCCGTCTGTTTTCTTGGAAAGGTACTCAATGGTCTCTTCCATGACCTTTGTCATGCCGATTCGATCGATTTCGTGCATGGTATATACTTTAATTCCGCGATCTTTAATTAACTCTTTCTCACCCTCGTCCAAAGAACGGGCACCGATGATCACGATGTTTTCAGGCTTCACTTTGTCTGCATATCCCCCAATACCCGTTAAGGATTCGTGCCCGATTCCTAAACTGGCTGCAAGAGGCATACCATGAATGTTGCCGCTTGGTGAAGTATCAGCTGTGTTCAAATCTCCATGAGCATCATACCAGATCACACCAAGATTATTATAATGTTGGGCAATACCAGCAAGGGATCCGATCGCGATGCTGTGATCTCCTCCAAGAACAAGCGGGAATCGATTTTCCGAAATCACATTGGAAACCGTCTCAGCCAGCTTCTCACTGGCGGTTGCCACCTCTTCAAGATTCTTAAGATTCGTTTCGATTGTTTCTTCGATTGTTCCTGGGCGGGCAATCTGAATATCTCCAAAATCTTTAACGCTATAATCAATATTTTCTAAACGTTCCACGATCCCTGCATATCGAATGGCACTTGGCCCCATGTCTACCCCGCGTCTCGTTTGCCCTAGATCCATTGGTACTCCGATAATGGTAATGTCCTTCTTCATCCTGTAGTAGCCTCCCCTTATGCTGCGTTTCAAAATTCTATAAATTCATTGTAGCCTGTCTATTCCGGTTGGTTCAACTGGACAGAATTTTGCATAGATATACCGTTTCGTAAGCGCTTTCCATAGGGGCAATGGATATTTATTAGGCCAAAGGGACTGTCACCATCAGAGCCCAAGGGATTTAAGGTTTTTGTAAAATAAAAAAAGCCCTTAGACATTCGTCTAAGGACAGTGCTTATTATGTATGGTGGAGCCTAGCGGGATCGAACCGCTGACCTCCTGCGTGCAAGGCAGGCGCTCTCCCAGCTGAGCTAAGGCCCCATATTGGAGCGGGTGATGAGAATCGAACTCACGACCAGAGCTTGGAAGGCTCTTGTTTTACCACTAAACTACACCCGCATGTTTAACTTATTATTCTTTATTGCCACTGATCTCTTCTTTTATTCAGAAGTTCAAATGGTGAGCCATGAAGGACTCGAACCTTCGACCCTCTGATTAAAAGTCAGATGCTCTACCGACTGAGCTAATGGCTCGTATTGTAATTTTGACCGTCGGTTCCCTGTCTCTTCCTCTAAAGGTTAAAGCAAGACGTGTATCCGTCGAGACAACTCGCTGTTTAATCACGACGCCAAGTTCGTGACTGTGAGCTAATGTGTAAAATCTTTAAAGATAGATGGTGGAGGGGGACGGATTCGAACCGCCGAACCCAAAGGAGCGGATTTACAGTCCGCCGCGTTTAGCCACTTCGCTACCCCTCCACATAAAAAAAAGCTTCAGGTATTGCTATTGAAAATAGTGGTGCCGGCTAGAGGACTTGAACCCCCAACCTACTGATTACAAGTCAGTTGCTCTACCAATTGAGCTAAACCGGCCTGCCGTTGGAATTAAAGAATGGTGGAGGATGACGGGTTCGAACCGCCGACCCCCTGCTTGTAAGGCAGGTGCTCTCCCAGCTGAGCTAATCCTCCGTATTATAAATGGTGACCCGTACGGGATTCGAACCCGTGTTACCGCCGTGAAAGGGCGGTGTCTTAACCGCTTGACCAACGGGCCGACTGGAGCTTCCAACCGGGCTCGAACCGGTGACCTCTTCCTTACCATGGAAGCACTCTACCTACTGAGCTATGGAAGCATGGCTCCACAGGTAGGACTCGAACCTACGACCGATCGGTTAACAGCCGATAGCTCTACCACTGAGCTACTGTGGAATAATGATAAATTAGAGATCCACATACGAGTTTGTTTGAAATGATAGCCTGGCAACGTCCTACTCT
>NZ_JBDPNU010000015.1:0-125058 GCF_050468105.1 Fictibacillus sp. NRS-1165 | reverse complement strand
AGTCTGGTGGCGATAGCGAAGAGGTCACACCCGTTCCCATACCGAACACGGAAGTTAAGCTCTTCAGCGCCGATGGTAGTTGGGGGCTTCCCCCTGTAAGAGTAGGACGTTGCCAGGCAAAAGGGGTGGAACGAATGAAAATTCGTTTCACTCTTTTTTTGTTTTTTTTTAAGAATAAGGATCTGAAACAGATAATTGAGCCTAACACAGAATAATTGAGCCAAACGGAACGTCAATTGAGCCAATTTCACGGTTGATTGAGCCTATCTTTAAATAATTGATCCAAACAGAAATTAATTGAACCAAACCTCAAATTAATTAAACTAAACCAATTATTCGGACTTCTTCCCACCTCACGATATATGCATCAACAACCTCGAACGACCCAGAAGCATCCCCCTCAACAGAGATAAATCCGTAACTAACTTCATATTATAGTGTAATGAGGATTATTTTTCCTGGATCCAACAGATAAGAGGGATATCTCATGAAAATTTCGATAAAGAACGTCAATGTGGAATCCATCACGATGAAAGGTTCATTGAATATTGGAAAAACCTTGATCATTAAAAGATATGGTAAAGACAAAAACGCCTCAAACGAGGACAATAAAACGCCCCAAAAACAATCTGACAACATCACCGAAACAAACAAAACCACCAAAAAAACCAAAACATCAGCTGAAGGCGTTCAAATCATTGAAAATAAGATCAACAAGACAAAAGAAGAAAAGGCTGAGGAAATGCAATTGGCTAACGCCTCGCTGCTTTACTATATATTGATTACCCTGCTGGCCAACAATCCGCAGCATTAGAACCCAAAAAATGGACCCGGAGGGCGACATCAGCAGCCTCTGGGTCTTATTCAAAGTAATCATAGATTTTTACTTTTTGCTGTTCTTTTTCTTGCTTGAGCCGCTGGAGGCGGACATACAGCAAGCCCCGGTAATAGCCGGCATCCAACGGCCGGTCCTCGACGGGATGCGGAAGCGGGATCTCCCGTTCGATAGGGCCTGAGGCGATTTCTTCCGTCACACAGGTGAATTTTTTTATGGAAAAATCAATGGTGCCTGTCACCTTCAACGTACGATAATGCACATATAAATTGACGTCATCAATATTTTTTACTCCAGGGAGATTAATTAAGCAGTAAATTTCCTCTGAATTCTCATATACATTAACTAGAGGCCCTTGGTTGGTTAAGCCAAACTCCTTAAAATCGTTAAAGAAGTCTTTGCCGAGAACTTGATCGGCATATTTTTTCCACTCGTTCCCCTTGCCCCATGAAGGATTCATGTTCACTCACTCCCTTGCAGACCCAGTATATGCATCCACTGCCCAGCAGGTGAAACCGAGGATCGATGAAGGAGGTTCAATGAGATGGACCAAGACCTGTACCATATATTACAGCAGCTTCAGCAGCAAATTATTGAACTGCAGCATGAAAATCATACTCTCAGAGAGGCTTTGAACAATATAAAGCCCATCAATATAGAAAATATCAATTATAAAATTCAGGAGTTGCATGTCAAAGAGTTAAAAGGAACGCTAAATATCGGATTGACGGGTGAGGCACATCTCGAGGATATGGAGACGATTATCGATGATTTAGAGCAGGAGGCTGCCCAGCAGCACGGGCAGCATCAGCCACACCAATACCAGCAGCAATATCAGAATCAGCAACACCCTCAGGATGACCATGATCAAGGATAAAAGCTTAAGGAGCATACGTGCCCTTAAGCTATTTTTATTTTCTCATCCTAACTAAACAAAGTGCTCCTGACTTATTTTTTTACGGAGACTCCTCAAGACTTAAAAACCCCAAAGAACCCCTTTACCGTGCGTTCAATAAAAAGCTGAAGCGTGTAGCATGTTTGATCTCATCCGAAAAAGGGCGGAAGAAGGTGTCCCGGATCGAGGGATCCTGCGTCAGAAGATAGGCATTGCGGTATTTCTCATAATCGGACAGTTCGTCTTCATAGGCCTCAAATAAGCTCTGCCGGAAGTTCGTGATCTTCACGGGGCGGATTTTATATTTCGGCTCCTTGCCTGTTAAAGAAGTATAAAGTCGGGTAAACAATTGTAGATGCGCCTTTTCATCCTTGGCAGCGCTGAGCAGTACATTTTTGCTGTACTCGTTCGGAGCCTCTTTCGCAAGACGGGTGTAGAAGTCAATAGCGGTTGCTTCGCCTATAATGCTCGACATCAGTATATTTAAAAGCTGCTGATAGGTTTGCTGCTGTTGCTGCTGCTGGCCTTGAGCCTGCTGCTGCCTCTCAGCATAGGGATCAAAGGGATTATACGGATCATAATAGTAATGAGTTTCTTCAAATGGTGCTTGATATGGATACATGACATCAATTCCTTTCCCGGAAATGCTCTTATAGCCTATGAGGAGCCATGAAAAACGTGCCTATCCAAAACATAAAGTCTCCATAGAAATTACTGGATAAATCTTCATTTTCCATCCAGTCTAAAAAGTGATATCTTACTTTTATGACATCATTTTGGACAGGCTAAGGGAGTGTATTGACGATGTTGGAAAACGGTTTGGCGATGATAGGAATCATTCTACTCATCAATGTGGTGTATGTTTCTTTCTTTACGATAAGAATGATCTTAACGTTAAAGAATCAGCGGTACCTCGCTGCGTTAATCAGCGTTTTTGAAGTTATTATTTATGTGATTGGCCTTGGGCTCGTATTGGATAACCTGGATAAGATCCAAAACTTGATTGCGTATGCACTCGGTTATGGTCTCGGGGTTCTGGCGGGTATGAAGATTGAAGAAAAGCTTGCACTTGGGTATATTACAGTTAATGTGATTACGACTGAAACGGAAGCAGGGCTGCCGAACGCGATCCGCTCGAAGGGGTTTGGCGTAACGGACTGGATGGCATCCGGCCGGGAAGGCCAGCGGCTGATGATGGAGATCCTGACATCGCGCAAATCGGAATCGAATTTATATGAAGCAGTTAGGTCGCTCGATCCAAAGGCTTTCATCATCTCTCATGAGCCGAAAGCCTTCCACGGCGGATTTTGGGTAAAAAGCATTCGGAGGCATTAATGGATAAAAAGCCAAACAAGAAAAAATTTGAGGTTCAGCCCGGTGAGACGATCTCTGATTGTTTAGACCGAATGGCGGAAGAAGGCTATTCGCCTGTACGCCGTATGGAGGAGCCCGTTTTTAAAGAAGTAAAGAAAAATGGAAAAACCGTGCAGGAATATCACGAACAACGCATCGTTTTCGAAGGGAAATTACAGTAAAAACCGAACATTAAATTGTCAGAATATATTATTGTTCGATTTTTGGTTGACACTTTAACATACCCTTCGTTACAATAAGGGTGACAAAAGCATAGTACCTCATATAATCACGGGATTATGGCCCGTAAGTCTCTACCTGATGACCGTTATTCATCAGACTATGAGGGGAAGCACCACTGCTGTTTTCGGCATATCCGCAGGTGAAGTATGTCCAGCGTAGTAGCTTTCTCTCATACAACAGAGAAAGTGAGTACACTGGACTTTTTTATTGCAAAAAAATCATTTCACATAGCGTTTAGTTACGATGCGGGGAGGAAACGATGCAAAAACAAGTTGGCGTTATTATGGGAAGTACATCAGATTGGGAAACGATGAAACATGCTTGCGAGGTGCTGGACGAATTGGATGTGCCTTACGAGAAGCGGGTAGTTTCCGCACACCGAACACCTGATTTAATGTTTCAATATGCAGAAGAAGCCCGCAGCAGAGGCATAGGCGTGATCATTGCCGGCGCTGGCGGTGCGGCCCACCTGCCGGGTATGGTGGCTGCGAAAACCTTGCTTCCTGTTATCGGTGTTCCGGTACAGTCCAAAGCGCTGAACGGACTCGATTCACTTCTTTCTATCGTTCAGATGCCAGGGGGCGTACCTGTCGCAACCGTCGCCATTGGTAAAGCGGGAGCGACAAACGCAGGACTCTTGGCTGCTCAAATTTTAGCGGTAACAGACGAAGCTTTAAACGCTCGTTTAACAGTGAGGCGCGAAAGCATCCAGGAAACCGTATTAGAAAGCAGTGATTCCCTTGACTAAGACGATTTTGCCAGGACAGACGATTGGTATTCTGGGCGGAGGACAGCTTGGCCGGATGATGGCCGTCAGTGCCCGCGAGATGGGCTATGGCATCATTGTTCTGGATCCCGGTGAAAAATCGCCGTGCGGCCAATTGAGCGATGAGCAGATCGTCTCCGCTTACGATGACTTAAAAGGCATTGAACAGCTCGCCCGGAAGAGTGACGTCATTACGTATGAGTTTGAAAACGTAGACAGTGAAAAGGCTCAGTGGCTCGGGGAGAACGCTTATATGCCCCAAGGGAGCCAGCTGCTCTATCTTACGCAGCACCGCCTGAGGGAAAAAAAGGCGATCCAGAAGGCCGGAGTAAAAGTAGCGGCTTACCTTCCCGTGCAAGGCAAGGAAGATCTGCACAATGCGATAGACGAGCTGGGACTTCCGGCTGTTTTGAAAACGTGCCGTGGAGGCTATGATGGGAAGGGGCAGGCGGTCATCCGCAATGAAGCTGATTTAGCAAAGGCGGAGGAACTGGCTGCCGGAAACAGAGAGTGTGTGCTGGAAAGCTGGGTGTCCTTTGAGAAGGAGCTCTCGGTCATTGTTACGAGGGGAACAAATGGCGAGATGACCACCTTCCCGGTGGCTGAAAACATTCACTTGGAGAACATTCTTCACCAGTCGATCGTACCGGCCAGAATCTCGGAGGAAACAGCCGCAAGGGCTTACGAGATGGCCAAACAGATCGCTCTCGGCCTGAATTTGTATGGAACGCTCGCAGTGGAGATGTTTTTGGGAACAGACGGTGAGATCTATGTGAACGAGCTGGCACCGCGCCCCCACAATTCAGGGCACTACACGATCGAAGCGTGTGAAACGTCGCAGTTTCAGCAGCACGTACGCGCGGTTTGCGGACTGCCGCTCGGTAAGACGGCGCTGGTCAGCCCGGCCGTGATGATCAATGTGCTCGGTGAACATATGAAGCCGCTGCTGGCCAATTTAGAATCACTGAAAGACGCCAAGCTTCACCTGTATGGTAAAGACGAAGCAAAAATAAAACGAAAAATGGGTCACATTACTGTGCTCGGAAACACAATAAGCGAGGCCCTCGACAAAGCAGAATTCATTAAAGCTGCTGTACTGAAGATTGAAAAGCTGGAGGTAAAGAGATGATTGAACGCTATACGCGCCCGGAAATGGGAGCCATTTGGACAGATGAGAACCGGTTTAAAGCATGGCTTGAAGTGGAAATCTTAGCATGTGAAGCATGGGCAGAGCTTGGTGAGATTCCAAAAGAGGACGTGAAGAAGCTTCGCGAGAACGCCTCTTTTGACATCAGCCGCATTCTGGAGATCGAGCAGGAAACACGCCATGATGTGGTTGCCTTCACCCGTGCGGTTTCTGAAACACTTGGAGAAGAACGCAAATGGGTGCACTACGGGCTGACTTCTACAGACGTTGTGGATACTGCGTTATCTTATCTGCTTCTGCAGGCCAATGAGATCTTGATCAAAGATATCGAAAAATTCATCGAAATCATCGGAAACAAAGCGAAGGAACATAAATACACCGTCATGATGGGACGCACTCATGGTGTGCACGCTGAGCCTACCACATTTGGCCTCAAGCTTGCCCTATGGTACGAAGAGATGAAGCGCAACCTGGAGCGCTTTAAGCAAGCTGCGGATACCGTCCGGGTCGGTAAAATCAGCGGAGCGGTCGGTACTTATGCTAACATCGATCCTTTCGTTGAAAAGTTTGTTTGTGAGAATCTGGGTCTTGAAGCTTCACCTATCTCCACACAAACGCTGCAGCGTGACCGGCATGCCCACTACTTGTCAGCGCTGGCCCTTGTTGCGACGAGCATCGAGAAGTTTGCCGTTGAAATCCGCGGACTGCAAAAGAGTGAAACACGTGAAGTAGAAGAGTTCTTTGCGAAAGGGCAAAAAGGATCATCTGCGATGCCTCACAAGCGCAATCCGATCGGCTCCGAGAACATGACGGGAATGGCACGTGTCATCCGCGGCTACATGATGACAGCATACGAGAACGTGGCTCTCTGGCATGAACGCGACATCTCGCACTCATCTGCAGAACGCATTATCCTGCCGGATGCGACGATTGCCCTGAACTACATGCTTAACCGTTTCGGCAATATTGTGAAGAACTTAACGGTGTTCCCGGAAAATATGAAACGCAATATGACAAGAACTTACGGATTGATCTACTCTCAGCGTGTACTTCTCAAGCTCATCGATCAAGGCATGAGCCGGGAAGCTGCGTACGATATCGTCCAGCCAAAAGCGATGCAGGCGTGGGAGGAAGGCGTTCAGTTCAAGCAGCTCGTACAAGAAGAGCCGCGCATCACTGAAAAACTGACACCGGAAGACATCGAAGACTGCTTCGACTACTCTTACCATCTTCAACACGTCGACACCATCTTCGAACGACTAGGCTTATAAGTAACGACCATGAGGATACAGGACGGAAAAGCAAGGCTTTCCGTCCTTAGCACCTCAGCATTACCCGCAATAGTGCCAATATTCGTGATTTTTGCAGTACAATTCGGAAGCTTATGACAGGGGGACTTTGAATGGAAAAGCAAACCTTGCTTTATGAAGGAAAGGCGAAGAAAATTTACAGCACAGAAGATCAGAACATCGTTTGGGTGGAGTACAAGGATTCAGCGACAGCGTTCAATGGCGAGAAGAAAGCGACCATCGATGGGAAAGGCCGTCTGAACAATGAAATCACAAGCTTGATGTTCTCCATGCTGGAGGAAAACAATATTCCAACCCACTTTATTTCCAAGCAATCTCCAACAGAACAGATTGTCCAGCACGTTACGATCATTCCTTTGGAAGTCGTGGTCCGCAACGTGGTAGCGGGTACACTCGCAAAACGCACAGGGCTGCCGGAAGGACATGTTCTCCATAAGCCGATCGTCGAATTTTACTACAAAAATGACGACCTTGGCGATCCTCTTTTTAACCAGGATCATATCGAAGCCCTCGAACTGGCTGTTCCAGAACAGCTCGAGGAGATGAAGGAGCTTGCGCTTCAGGTCAATTCCATTCTTACCACATTTTTTACAGAGAAAAAGGTTAGATTAATAGACTTTAAGCTTGAATTCGGAACAAACACTCAAGGGAAGCTGCTTGTGGCAGATGAGATCTCACCGGACACATGCCGGCTTTGGGACAGTGAGACGGATGAAAAGCTCGATAAAGACGTATTTCGCCGGGATCTTGGCAGCTTAACAGATGCTTATGAAAAAATCTTAGAACGCTTAGGGGGAAACCTGCATGTATAAAGTAAAAGTATTCGTCACATTGAAAGAAAGCGTATTGGATCCTCAAGGAACAGCCGTAAAAGGCTCGCTTCACCGCATGGAGTACAGTGAAGTTCAAGATGTGCGCATCGGGAAGTATTTGGAGCTTACGATCGACAAAAACGTTGAGAACCTGGACAAGTCCGTACGGGAAATGTGTGAAAAATTGCTTTCCAACCCTGTCATTGAAGACTACCGCTATGAGGTGGAGGAGGTCGTCGCACAGTGAGGTTTGCGGTTATCGTTTTTCCAGGTTCCAACTGTGACGTTGACATGCTTCATGCAGTAAAAGACGAGCTTGGAGCAGAAGCAGAGTATGTCTGGCACGATGAAAGCAATCTGGACCGCTTTGACGGCATCCTGCTGCCGGGCGGATTCTCTTACGGAGACTATTTGCGCACAGGGGCGATCGCACAGTTTTCCAATGTAATGGATGAAGTGAAAAAGGCAGCTGAAGCCGGAAAGCCCGTTCTTGGCGTCTGCAATGGATTTCAAATTCTCCTTGAAACCGGACTTCTGCCAGGAGCGATGCGCCGGAACGAATCACTGAAATTCATCTGTAAGCCGGAAACACTGCAGGTCGTGAATGCTGAGACGATGTTCAGTTCTGCCTATGAGCAAGGGGAAGAAATTACAATTCCAATCGCCCATGGTGAAGGAAATTACTATTGTGATGAAGACACGCTAAAACAGCTGGAAGAAGAGAAACGCATCATCTTCCGCTATAAAAATAATCCGAACGGATCGATCTCGGACATTGCCGGGATCTTGAATGAAAAAGGAAATGTATTAGGCATGATGCCGCATCCGGAGCGCGCGGTCAGCGATCTTCTGGGCAGTGCCGATGGTCTGAAATTGTTTCAATCAATCGTAAAAAGCTGGAGGGAAAACCATGTCTTATCTTCATGAGCCGACTGCAGAACAAATTCAGGAGAAAAAACTATACCGTGAAATGGGCTTGAACGACGATGAGTTTGAACTCGTGCAATCCATCATCGGCCGACTTCCGAACTGGACAGAGACCGGATTGTTCTCGGTCATGTGGAGTGAGCACTGTTCCTATAAAAACTCCAAGCCCGTACTCCGCAAGTTTCCCGTTGAAGGAGAACGCGTACTTCAAGGGCCGGGAGAAGGAGCAGGAGTAGTAGACATCGGTGACGGCCAGGCGGTCGTGTTTAAAATCGAAAGCCATAACCACCCATCTGCTATTGAGCCATATCAAGGAGCGGCAACCGGGGTTGGCGGAATTATCCGTGACATCTTTTCCATGGGTGCGCGTCCTGTCGCTCTTTTAAACTCGCTTCGTTTCGGGGAGTTAACGTCTTCCCGCGTGAAATATTTGTTTGAGGAAGTCGTAGCGGGAATCGCAGGCTACGGCAACTGCATCGGGATTCCGACAGTCGGGGGAGAAGTCCAGTTTGACGCTTCCTATGACGGCAATCCGCTCGTTAACGCCATGTGTGTCGGATTGATCGACCATAAAGATATTCAAAAAGGACAGGCAAAAGGCGCAGGCAACTCTGTCATGTATGTCGGAGCAAGAACCGGACGCGACGGCATCCACGGCGCAACGTTTGCTTCAGAAGAACTGACGGAAGCATCTGAAGAGAAGCGCCCAGCGGTTCAAGTCGGAGATCCGTTCATGGAAAAACTTTTGCTGGAAGCTTGTCTTGAACTCATTCAGAACTGTGATGCCCTTGTCGGGATTCAGGATATGGGAGCTGCCGGACTTACGAGTTCTTCTGCGGAGATGGCGAGCAAAGCAGGCATGGGGATCGAGATGAACCTGGATCTTGTCCCTCAGCGAGAGCTTCACATGACAGCGTACGAAATGATGCTTTCTGAATCACAGGAGCGCATGCTGATCGTGATGGAAAAAGGCAGAGAGCAGGAAGCGGTTGAGATTTTCGAAAAATGGGGCCTTGAAGCGGTCGTCGTCGGAAAAGTAATTGAAGAGAAGCAGCTTCGCCTTCTGCACCACGGAGAAGTTGTGGCAGACGTTCCGGTTGATGCCCTCGCAGAAGAAGCGCCGGTTTACAACAAGCCATCAAAAGAGCCTGCTTATTTTTCACAGTTCCAGAACGAAGAGGCATTCGTTCCAAACGTGGAAAACAAAAAGGAAACGCTGCTGCAGCTTTTATCCCAGCCGACGATTGCGAGCAAATCATGGGTGTTCGACCAGTATGATTACATGGTCCGCACGAACACGGTCGTTCCTCCGGGATCAGATGCAGCGGTCATCCGGATCCGTGAAACGGACAAAGCGCTTGCGATGACAACGGACTGTAATTCGAGGTATCTCTACCTTGATCCGGAGACCGGAGGAAAGATTGCAGTCGCTGAAGCAGCGAGAAACCTTGTCTGCTCTGGAGCAGAGCCTCTTGCCATCACAGACTGCCTGAACTACGGAAATCCTGAAAAGCCTGAGATCTTCTGGCAGCTTGAAAAGTCCGTTGACGGAATGAGCGACGCGTGCCGTACGCTTAACACACCAGTCATCGGCGGCAATGTTTCTCTATACAACGAAACGAACGGTGTAGCAGTTTATCCGACGCCGGTCATCGGCATGGTCGGACTCGTTCATCACCTTGACCATATTACGACTCAATATTTTAAAACACCCGGCGATCTGATCTATGTGATCGGTGACACCCGTCCGGAATTCGGGGGAAGTGAACTGCAGAAAATGCAGCTCGGAAAGATCTCTGGAAAAGCCCCTGAGCTTTCTCTTGAAACGGAAACGAAACGCCAAAAACAATTGCTTGAAGCGATTCAAACGGGACTTGTTGAATCCGCACACGACGTCGCAGAAGGCGGTCTGTCTGTAGCTCTTGCTGAGAGCATGATGAACGGCGCTGTCGGTGCTTCTGTTGAAGTAAAAGGCGATATCGTCTCCGCGCTATACAGTGAAACGCAGTCACGTTTCCTTGTTTCGGTCAAACCTGAAAACGCAAAAGCGTTTGAGGCCATGAATGAAGATGCGAAGCAGATCGGTTTTGTTACGGACACAGCTGTTCTTCGTATCGACCATGAAACAGAAGGGGAAGTGCTGGCAGCGACTCATGAAGAACTTCATTCCGCTTGGAAAGGAGCAATACCATGCTTGCTGACATCAAAGGCTTAAACGAAGAATGCGGAGTATTTGGGATCTGGGGCCACCAGGATGCGGCCCAGCTTACGTATTATGGCCTTCACAGCCTTCAGCACAGAGGGCAGGAAGGTGCAGGCATTGTTGTTACAGACGGTACCAAACTGAAAATGCACAAAGGGCACGGCCTCGTTAACGAGGTATTCAGCCGCGGAGAATTGGAAGGATTAACAGGACATGCGGCCATTGGCCATGTCCGTTACTCCACGGCAGGCGGGAATGAATATGCGAATGTTCAGCCCCTGCTTTTCCGTTCGCAGACATCGAGTCTTGCACTTGCGCATAACGGAAATCTCGTCAATGCCAATGCACTTAAGCATCAGCTTGAAGCTCAGGGAAGTATTTTTCAAACGACTTCTGACACGGAGGTACTCGCTCATTTAATTAAACGAAGCGGCTATATCGGATTAAAGGATCAAGTGAAAAATGCGTTAACGATGCTAAAGGGAGCTTACGCTTTTGTCATCATGACCGAAGACAAACTGTTGGTGGCGCTCGACCCGCACGGCCTTCGTCCACTTTCCATCGGAATGCTTGGAGATGCCTATGTTGTCGCTTCTGAAACGTGTGCATTTGACGTCGTTGGAGCCGAGTATTTACGTGATGTGAAACCTGGCGAACTATTAATTATTGATAACGATGGGATGGTAGCGGACACGTTTTCTTCACCGATGAACCGCTCGATCTGTTCCATGGAATATATTTATTTTTCAAGACCCGACAGCAACATTGATGGGATCAACATTCACAGCGCACGAAAGAACCTTGGTAAAGAGCTTTACAAGGAGTACCCGGTAGAAGCAGATGTCGTGACAGGTGTTCCTGATTCCAGTATTTCAGCAGCGATCGGATATGCGGAAGAGTCCGGCATCCCGTATGAGATCGGCTTGATCAAAAACCGTTATGTCGGCCGTACGTTCATCCAGCCTTCACAGGAATTGAGGGAGCTTGGGGTGAAAATGAAGCTCTCTCCAGTTCGTGGGATCGTAGAAGGAAAACGTGTCGTCATGGTGGATGACTCGATCGTACGTGGAACAACGAGCCGCCGTATCGTTAAAATGCTGCGTGCGGCAGGTGCGACTGAAGTACATGTGAGAATAACGGCACCGCCGATTGCTCATCCATGCTATTACGGCATCGATACGTCAGAACGTGCAGAACTGATTGCATCCAACCATTCTGTGGAGGAGATCAGGGACATTATCGGTGCAGATTCACTGGCGTTCTTATCACCGGAAGGCTTGATGCGAGGAGTGGGCCGTCCGGACAGCGATCCAAACAACGGGCACTGTCTCGCTTGCTTTACCGGAAAGTATCCGACAGAGATCTACCCGGATACGGTGCTGCCGTACGAAAAAGAAATGGTGTAATGGTTTAAAAAAGGGAGGAAATACAATGGCAGAGGCATACAGACAGGCCGGAGTGGATATTGAAGCGGGCTATGAAGCGGTAGACAGAATTAAAAAACACGCATTGCGCACACGCCGTCCGGAAGTCATGGCTGGCCTCGGCGGATTCGGAGCGATGTTTGACCTGTCCAATCTGCCGTACAAGGAGCCCGTTTTGATTTCTGGAACGGACGGAGTGGGAACGAAGCTTATGGTAGCGATCATGCTGGACAAACATGATACCATCGGAGTGGACGCTGTAGCGATGTGTGTGAACGACATCGTGGCTCAAGGCGCCGAGCCGCTGTACTTCCTGGATTACATTGCATGCGGCAAGCTTGATCCTGCTAAAGTGGAAGATATCGTAAAAGGAATCGCGGACGGCTGTGAGCAGGCGGGCTGTGCCCTGATCGGCGGAGAAACGGCAGAAATGCCAGGCATGTACAGCAACGGAGATTATGATCTCGCCGGATTCTCGGTTGGTGCTGCTGAAAAGTCAAAATTGATTCATCCCGGCCTTGTGAAGGAAGGGGACGTATTGATCGGCCTGTCTTCCAATGGCATTCACAGCAACGGTTATTCATTGGTCCGTAAAGTGTTGCTTGAAACAGGCCAGCTGGATTTAAACGGAAGCTTTGGCAGTGAAGGCCGGACGCTTGGAGAAGAACTGCTCGTACCTACTCGCATCTATGTGAAGCCGCTTCTTAACGTTTACAAAGAATTTCATGTGCACGGAGCGGCTCATATTACAGGCGGAGGTTTCGTTGAAAACATTCCTCGTATGCTGCCTGAAGGACTTGCGGCAGAAGTCGATTACGGTTCATGGCCAATTCCAGAGATTTTTGATGCGATCGAAGAGACCGGAAGCATCGGAAGAAAAGAGATGTTCACGACGTTCAACATGGGAATCGGCATGGTGCTTGCAGTGGATTATGACGAAGCGTTCGATGTCATTCGGTCGCTTGAACAGGATGGCGAGAAGGCATTTGTGATCGGCCGTGTGAAAAAAGGTGAGGGCGTTGTGTTTGGCGGCGGTGAATTGAAATGAAAAAGATCGCAGTATTTGCATCTGGGAGCGGCTCAAACTTTCAAGCGATCGTCGACGCAATAAAAGAGAAAAAACTAAATGCGGAAGTTTCACTGCTTGTTTGTGACAAGCCGGGAGCGCGTGTCATCGAGCGGGCGGAAGAAGCAGGAGTGGAATACTTCACGTTTTTTCCGAAGCAGTACGAAACAAAAGCAGAGTTCGAAACGGAGATTTTAAAACGGCTGAGAGCAAAAGGAATTGAATTTATCGTACTGGCCGGTTATATGCGACTTATAGGCGGCACATTGCTGGCTGATTTTGAAGGCCGTATCGTGAACATCCACCCGTCCCTGCTTCCTGATTTTCCTGGAAAGGACGCGATCGGACAAGCATTGGAGGCCCAGGCGGGAGTGTCGGGTGTTACCGTACATTACGTGGATAGCGGAATGGACACAGGCCCGGTGATCGCCCAAAAAGCAGTAATGATCCGAAAAGAAGATACGATTGAGAGCCTGCAGCAGCGAATTCAACAGGTAGAGCATGAATTGTTTCCTCGTGTTTTAGAAGAGCTATTCAACCAAGAAAAAGTGGGAGGAGTTCAATCTTGACCATCAAACGAGCATTAGTATCGGTATCCAATAAAGAAGGACTGGTTCCTTTTGTTAAAGCACTGGCTGATAAAGGGGTAGAGATCATCTCAACCGGCGGAACGAGCAAGGCTTTGCAGGAAGCCGGAGTTAACGTGACGGGCATTTCAGAAGTGACAGGTTTCCCTGAGATCATGGACGGCCGGGTGAAAACACTGCACCCGATGATTCACGGGGGACTCTTGGCGGTGAGAGAAAACGAAAGCCATGTGCGCCAGATGGAGGAAAACGGTATTTCCCCGATCGATCTTGTCGTCGTCAACCTTTATCCGTTCAAAGAAACCATTTCAAAAGAGGATGTTACGTTTGCGGATGCGATTGAAAACATCGATATCGGCGGGCCGAGCATGCTTCGTTCGGCAGCGAAAAACCATGCGTACGTCACGGTTGTCGTTGATCCTTCCGACTACAGCAGCGTCCTGGAAGAAGTAGAAAAAAACAATGAAGTTACTGAGGAAACCCGCCGTAAACTGGCAGCAAAAACATTCCGCCACACAGCGGCATATGATGCGCTGATCGCGGAATACTTAACAAACATGGTGGAAGAGGAGAACCCTGAAACTTACACGGTTACGTATGAGAAGAAACAGGATCTTCGCTACGGGGAAAACCCGCATCAAAAAGCGGCTTTCTATAAAGCGCCGCTTGGTACAAAAACATCGATCGCGCAAGCTGAACAGCTTCACGGGAAAGAACTATCCTACAACAATATTAATGATGCCGACGCGGCACTGCAGATCGTGCGCGAGTTCAAAGACCCGGCAATCGTAGCGGTAAAACATATGAACCCTTGCGGCGTAGGCACAGGAAACAGTGTGGAAGATGCATTCGCAAAAGCGTTCGCTGCGGATCCGATCTCCATATTTGGCGGAATTATCGCATCGAACAAGGAAATTAATGAAGTGGCTGCACAAAAGATGAGCGAAATCTTTTTGGAGATTATTATTGCGCCATCATTTAGTCCGGAAGCAAAAGAGATTTTAACAAGAAAGAAAAATATCCGATTGCTCACTTTGGAGCTCGGTGAAGATAAAAAGCAGGGGAAGCGCCTGACAACCGTTCGCGGAGGCCTTCTTATTCAGGACGAAGATGCGTATGGATGGGATCAGGCGAATATCTCTGTTCCTACGAAACGCGAGCCAACGGAAAAAGAATGGGAGGATTTGAAGCTTGCATGGAAAGTCGTTAAGCATGTGAAATCCAATGCGATTGTTTTAGCGAAAGACCAGATGACGATTGGAGTCGGAGCCGGGCAGATGAACCGTGTCGGTGCGGCGAAGATTGCGATTGAACAAGCGGGAGAAAAAGCCGAAGGAAGCGCTTTGGGCTCTGATGCGTTTTTCCCAATGGACGATACGGTGGAAGCCGCAGCGAAAGCTGGTGTGACGGCGATCATCCAGCCTGGCGGATCGGTAAAAGACGAAGATTCCATCAAGAAAGCAGACGAGTACGGCATCGCGATGGTCTTTACCGGCGTACGCCATTTTAAACATTAAGGAGGATTCCGCATGAATGTTCTGGTGATAGGAAAAGGCGGCCGTGAACATGCCATCGTGTGGCGGTTTGCGAACAGCCCGAGTGTAACGAAAGTGTTTGCCGCGCCCGGAAATCCTGGCATGGGTGAAATCGCTGAGTGTGTCAGCATCGAGGAAAACGATCACGAGGGTTTGATCGCGTTCGCAAAAGAAAATCAAATCGCTCTTACTTTTGTTGGAGCTGAGGTTCCCCTCTTAAACGGCATTGTGAATGATTTTAAAAGAGAAGGCCTCACCATTTTTGGGCCGTCAAAGGAAGCTGCTTTAATTGAGGGCAGCAAATCCTTTGCGAAAGATCTGATGGACAAGCATGGCATACCGACAGCTGCTTCCCGAACGTTTACCTCGTATGCAGAAGCGAGAGATTACCTTCAGGAACAGGGCGCACCAATCGTCCTGAAGGCGGATGGACTGGCAGCGGGAAAAGGTGTCATCGTCGCCATGACAGAGGAAGAAGCGGAAAACGGTCTTGATGATATGCTGAACAATGCCCGTTTTGGAGAGGCGGGTGCGTCCGTTGTCATGGAACAGTTCCTGGAGGGCGAAGAATTTTCATTCATGGCTTTTGTTAATGAAGAAAAGGTCTACCCGATGGTGATCGCACAGGATCATAAGCGGGCTTTTACTGGAGACAAAGGACCGAATACAGGGGGCATGGGTGCCTATTCGCCTGTTCCGCAGATTCCGCAGTCTGTCGTGAATGAGGCATTGGAAACGATCCTGAAACCAGCGGCACAGGCGATGATAAAAGAAGGCAGACCGTTTACGGGGATTCTGTATGCGGGGCTAATGCTGACAGCTCAAGGGCCAAAGGTCATCGAGTTCAATGCCCGTTTCGGTGATCCGGAAACACAGGTTGTCCTTCCAAGGCTTCAAGGTGACTTTGCAGAAATCCTGCTGGCTATTTTAGATAAAAAGGAACTGGAGCTGTCCTGGTCAGATGATGAGGTGCTTGGTGTGGTTCTTGCGTCCGGAGGCTATCCGGAAGCCTATAAAAAGGGGAACAGCATCACAGGGCTCGACACGCTGAAGGATGATACATTGCTTTTCCATGCTGGAACAAAGCAAACAGAAGAAGGGCTTGTTACAGATGGCGGGCGAATTCTTCTCGCTGCGGTTAAAGCGGGAGACCTGTCCAAAGCACAGGAAGCGGTGTATAGGGAAATGTCTAAAATACAATGTGAAGAATCATTTTACCGTACGGACATCGGTTCAAAGGCTATTTCACGCGCCGCTTTTTAATGAAAGCGAACAAGATCGCAATGATGCCGCCGATCAGCGTTGCATAGATAAAAATCGTATCCATTAAATATTCTTTCATTGCCATAAGCCTCCTTATAAAAAACTCCCCGCTGCAGGGGAGTTTTTTTTGTTGATTATTCGCAGATATGATGGCCAGCTTCAGCCTTTCTGACTAACTCGGATTAATGGCTGAGCCCTCCTTGGAAATATCGTCCAAATCCATGTCTTTCAGTTCAGTTCCCTGTTTTACCATGTCTGTGACCGGGCAGTAGCGCAGGATGCCTTCAGCCACTTTCATGGACGCGAGGATCATCATAAAGATGTAAGATCCTCTGTACGGTCTGCGTGTGTACTTGGCGGTTAATATCGCAAGCATAGTCAATCCGCACACGATCCGAATCATGGAGTTTAAGATGCCAATGTTTTGTTTCATAACGGGGAATGCTCCTTTTTGTGATGATTATTTGTGTTTTGCTTAAAGACACCCACGAACCGAAATTGTATGGTATCCTTGAGAAAATGTACTTATACAGAGAAAAAGGGTGAAACCTATGTCTAACCAGTTCTTGTTTTGGTCGAAGGCGGAACTTCGACGCCATCAAGCAGTAATCATGGGCGAATTGGCTCCATCGATCGTATTGCAGAATGCAACATACTTAAATGCTGCCCGGCACTGCTGGACAAAAGCTAACATATGGATTTACGAAAACCGCATCGTTTATGTAGGGGACAAAATGCCCAGCCAAACGAACGGGACAGAGATTGTAAACATTGACGGTAAATATGTGGTCCCGGGTTACATTGAGCCGCATGCCCATCCATTTCAACTATATAATCCCCAGACTCTGGGCCATTATGCATCGGCAAGGGGCACAACGACTTTCATGTGCGATAACCTTATGCTTTTTTTATCATTGCCAGTTACGAAAGCGCTTACTATTATGGAGGACCTGAACCGGCTGCCCTTTACGTACTATTGGTGGTGCCGTTATGATTCCCAGTCTGAGCTATTGAATGAAGACTCTTTGTTCTCATTGAGCAATATTAAAAAAATGCTTGCATCTCCATACGTGATACAGGGCGGAGAGCTGACAGGCTGGCCGAAAGTCCTTCAGGGAGATGATCATATTCTTCATCTCATGAGGGAAACCCGCAAGGCCGGGAAGCGCATCGAAGGACATCTGCCGGGCGCTTCTGAGAAAACATTGACGCAAATGGCCCTGCTAGGTGTGGATTGCGATCATGAGGCGATGACGGGAGAGGAAGCGATGATGAGGCTGAACCTCGGGCTGACGACCTCTCTCCGCTATTCATCCATCCGTCCCGATCTCGCACAGATTTTAAAAGAAATGAAAGAGATCGGTGCTGCCCATTTTGACCGTGTCATCTTTACAACCGACGGATCAACACCGGCGTTTTATGAAGAAGGCGTTACGGACAAAATGATTTCTATCGCCCTGCAAGAAGGAATTGATCCTATTGATGCTTATAAAATGGCTTCCTATAACATAGCAAGATATTACGGTAAAGAGCATATACTCGGAATGGTTGCACCGGGTAGAGCAGCCCATCTTAATATCCTGGAAAGCGTACAGCAGCCGAATCCTGAATCCGTTCTCGCTAAGGGGCAATGGATCAAGCGTGACGGTGAGGTCATGGAAGCGGGGGCACCGTTCCCTTGGAGCGATTATGGAATGGGGCCGCTTGAATTGAACTGGGATCTGTCACTGAAGGACTTTCAGTTCAGTTCCCTCGCAGGCATGGAGATGGTGAACTCCGTCATAACGAAGCCGTATCACATTCAGCTTAATCCAACGAACGAGATGCTGGATGACGATCATGACGAGTGCTTCTTCATGCTTGTTGACAAAAAAGGCAAATGGCGGGTAAACACGCTTTTAAAAGGTTTTGCAAGGGGAGTTTCCGGATTTGCGAGCTCCTATTCGAGTACAGGCGATCTTCTTTTGATCGGAAAAAGCAAAAGGGATATGCTTGCGGCCTTTAACCGCGTGAAAGAAATGAAAGGCGGCATCGTGCTTGTCGAGGACGGAGAAGTGATCAGCGAGCTCCAGCTGACGCTCGGCGGGGGCATGTCTCCTTCATCAGTTGAAGATCTCATACAGGAAGAAAAGGCTTTAACGAAAGAGCTGCGCAAAAGAGGCTATCCTTTTGAGGATCCGATCTACAGCCTGCTGTTCTTTTCGTCAACACATTTGCCGTATATCCGCATCACACAGCTTGGAATTTACGATGTAAAGAAGAAAGTCATACTCTTTCCTTCGATTATGCGTTAAACTAAAGAAGTAAAGCGTCTGGGAATATTCGGCCGGGGGGCCAGGGGGGCAGGGGTGCCAGATGAAAAAATGGATGCTTGCTATTTGTACGGCTTTATTGATCCTGGGAGGTGCAGGCTGCCAGAAGGATGAAAAGGCAAGTAACAAAAAACCTGCGGAACATGAGAAGGCTCCTGAAAAGAAAGAAAAGACAGAGCTGAAAAACACGTATCCGCTCACAGGCATCAAAACGAACAAACCGACCGATGCCCGCGTGTTTGCGGTGATGGTCAATAACCATCAGAAGGCCCGTCCTCAGTCAGGGCTTCATAAAGCCGACCTTGTTTATGAGGTGCTGGCAGAAGGCGATATTACACGTTTTCTCGCCGTTTTTCAGAGTGAGAAGCCAAAAGTCGTAGGACCTGTCCGAAGTGCGAGAGATTATTTTATCGAACTGAGCCAAGGGTTTCATTCGTTTTATATTCATCATGGCTGGAGTCCGGAGGCAAAGAAAATCCTATCCGGGAACAGCGATGTCGATTCACTGAACGGCCTGTATTATGACGGCACGCTGTTTCACCGGGCATCATTCCGGCAGGCGCCTCATAATTCGTACATTGCGTACAAAGACATCATGAAAGGTTTAAAGAAGAAAGGCTATGACAATAAAGATAAAATAAGGCCTCTTCCTTTCTTGAATCAAGCGGAGGCCAAAGCGCTTACAGGTGACAAAGCCGATAAAGTTCTGATAACATACAATCACGGTGAAAATGTCAGCTACACCTACGATTCGTCAACGAAACGGTATGCCCGTTCCAGCAACGGAAAGCCGACCACAGACCGCGAAACAGAAACACCAATCGAAGTCGATAACGTGTTCATTGTGGAAGCGGCCCATAGAATCATTGATAGTTACGGACGCAGAGAAATCGACCTTACATCCGGCGGCAAAGCGATTCTGCTTCAGTGCGGAAAAGCCAGGGAAGTCAGCTGGGAAAACAAGGACGGCAGAATAATCCCGTCCGGCACAGGTTTCGTTCCGGGTAAAACCTGGATCAATATCATCCCGACGCAGCCAGGAATCAGTAAGAGTGTTTTTATTGAATAGAGCAGAAGGAGTGCAAAGTACATGCAAATTGATAAATTAAGAGGGAAGGCGCTGGATCAGCTGTTTGAAGCCGTCCTTTCACTGAAGAATCTGGAAGAATGCTATCAATTCTTTGATGATCTGTGCACGATGAACGAGATTCAGTCACTGGCACAGCGCCTCGAGGTGGCCCGCATGCTCCGGGAAGGAAAGACCTATCACAAAATCGAATCCGAGACCGGCGCCAGCACAGCCACGATTTCCCGTGTAAAACGCTGCCTGAACTTTGGAAATGATGCCTATCAGATGGCACTCGACCGCGTACACGGAAAAGAAGAAGAAGCAAAGTAAAACCTGCAACGCCTTATGGGCGGTGCAGGTTTTTTGTTTTCGGGGTGCGGAAATCGGATCGGACGGGAAGGGGATTTTTATGAAAATGATGTGTTCTGCAAGTAAAGCATGTCGAACCGCAAGTAAACAACGAGCGGAGGCTCTTATAAAAGCTTACGAGTGAACACTACTTGATTTTTCACACGTTCATACCCGATATCTGAATAAAATTGGTGTGCTCCTATCCGGTCGGAACCGGAACGCAGCCGGATTTGATCCTATCCGTTTTCAAGCGCCCATGTTTCACATTTTTTCATTAACTGCTTACCTATGCTTGATCGGCGTCGGGTTTCATCGACGACTAAACCGCCGATTTCACAGTATTCCCTCTGCAGCAATGTTTTTCCGTACAGGAGCCCAGCCGGCAATTGCGCCGTTCACTTCTTTTACAAAAAGAGATGCATTTTCCTGGATGATAATTTTTTCCAACCGTGTTATGCTTTCAGTAGTGTCATCGGTATAGCCGAGCAGCAGCGACAGAGAAGACAAGGCGGATACGTCCTCCAAGCCAGCTTTTCTGATCATAAAATCACCTCTTCCAAATAGGGCGTAAGGTCAAAAGAATGAGAGACGGCCGAACACTATGGACAAGAGTTATCGGAGATTTCCCCGATCAAGCACAGTTATGAAACATTTCAAAACGGGAAGTGAAGAACTTTGAAGAAAAGTATCGTTGTTTTTGATTTGCTGTTTTATTTAATTTTACCTTATCTGATCTGGAACCAGGGAAGGGACGTTTTGGGCGATTATTACGCCATCCTGCTGTCTTCGGTTCCGGGTTTTATCTATACCATCTACCGGTTTGTAAAGGAAAAACAATTCAACGTGACAGGGATGTTTATTTTGTTTTCCCTGTTCGCCGGCACGACCATTGACCTTCTGTCAGGGGGAGCCGAACGAATGCTTTGGAACCAGGTGTTCTTCGGAATTTTTATGGCTTTGCTCATTTTCACGACCATCCTGATCAAACAGCCGCTGGGCATGCACTTTGCGGTGGACATCGCTTATATTCAGGGGGAGCCGCGCGACAAGACGCAGTCACTGTACAGAAAGCCTGAGTTTTATAAGTATTTTGTATGGCTGACCGGTCTTTTTGCGTTCCGCAGCCTGTTCCAGGCCGGGTTGAAATCCTATCTCCTGATGGAATACGGCGCGAAAAAGTATGATTTTATTTTGTTCGCGATGAAAATCTCAGGCTGGATTTTCGGAGGCCTCATCATCGCTGGATTTGTATTCATCTCTTTAAAAATCTATAACTATCATGAAAAGAACAAAGGGGGAGAGGGTTCGGAAAGTCCGATCCAAACGGAACCGAAGATCTGATCTATTTTTCTGGCCGGTCGCCCGCCACCATGCCATAGACGGCGACATCCACAAAATGGTCATAGAGCCATTCCGCTTGGCGGAGTTCTCCTTCTTGACGAAATCCAAGCCGTTCTGCAACAGAGCGGCTTCTTTTATTGTCCAGAGCCGCCTTCAGTTCCAGACGGTTCAGTCCCAGTGTTCCAAACGCATATTCCACCATCGCATTGCACGAACGAGTCATGACGCCCTTGCCTTCGAAATCTTTGCCCAGCCAATACCCAATGTTTCCCGAAAAGTTATTCCACTTGATGTCGTATAAAGCGAGAGAGCCGGCGGGGATGCCCCGGTACCAGATGAGGGTGACGAGGTCCGTGTGGTCAGCGTACTTTTGCAGCGCAAGCTTGATGAAATTTTTCGTATCTTTTAAGGTGCGCGAATAATCGACCCAGCCGAGCCAGTTCCTTAAGTGGTCCCTCGAATATTCGGTCAGCTGGAAGAGGAGCTGGGCATCTCTTTTTTCGATCAGCTTCAAGGATATTTCCTCATCAACCTGTAAAAAAAACATACACATTCTCCTGTTCATCGCTTTTTCTGGAGTTACCAAAAATTAATCATCATGTAAGCGTTGTTTCACAGTGTCAAAGATGAGTAGCCCAATAATTTTTGTTATAATGGCAAAAGGTATAAAGAGAATAACGGGCCGGACAATCCCGGTTTCATATATTGGCTTCGTTTGGTTTCGTCTTAGGCGAGTTCAAGAGTTCCAGCGCTTGTCGGCCTTTTGGAACGAAAAGACATCATTTCGTTATAGGACATTTCAGCATTAGCTACTAGGAGGATCACGGATCTTATGAATTTTGATTATCTGGTTTGGAAGCATGTTTTTAAACTGGATCCCAATAAGAAAATATCGGATGCCGATTTGGAGGCCGTCTGCGATTCAGGCACGGATGCGGTCATTGTCGGCGGGAGTGACGGAGTAACACTTGATAATACCCTTGATTTGATGTCACGGATCCGCAAGTTTGCGGTTCCTTGTGTTCTGGAGGTTTCCAACATGGAATCGCTGACTCCGGGCTTTGATTTTTATTATATTCCGACCGTTCTGAACAGCAGGGACGCTAGCTTTATCGTTGGCCTTCAGCATGAGGCAGTAAAGGAATACGGCGATCTCATGAACTGGGAGGAGATCGTGACAGAAGGCTATTGCATCGTGAACCCGGATTGCAAAGCCGCTCAATACTCCAGTGCGAATGCCAGTCTTACATTAGAAGATGTTGTAGCATATGCGCGCATGGCGGAAAAAATGTTCAGGCTCCCGGTGTTTTATCTTGAATACAGCGGAATGTACGGTGACCTTGAAGTGGTAAAGGAAGTTAGGAAAGTGCTCGACCGTACGAAGTTTTATTATGGCGGCGGTATAACAAGCGCGGAACAGGCGAGAGAGATGGCGGTTTTCGCAGACACGGTCGTCATCGGAAATATCATTTACGATGATTTAAAAAGTGCACTGGAGACGGTAAAGGCTGTAAAAGGTTAATTGAAGTAGGCCGGTAAATCATTTACAATGGAAATAAGAACAAATGTTTGGGTAGGTGACGGATAAATGAGTATGCACCAATTGATTGAAAAGCTGCTGACAGGGCTCAATCCTGAACAAAAAGCAGCCGTTAAACATACAGAGGGACCGCTGTTAATCATGGCGGGAGCGGGAAGCGGAAAGACGAGGGTGCTGACCCACCGCATCGCTTATTTAATGATGGAGAAGGAAGTTGCTCCATGGAACATTCTTGCGATTACGTTTACGAACAAGGCAGCTCGCGAGATGAAGGAAAGGGTAGCGGCCATTACCGGGCCGGTTGCTGAAGACATCTGGATCTCAACGTTCCACTCCATGTGTGTAAGAATTTTACGCCGTGACATCGACCGGATCGGCATCAGCCGAAACTTCTCGATCCTTGATTCTACGGATCAGCTCTCGGTCATTAAAAATATATTAAAAGACAAGAACCTTGATTCGAAAAAATTTGAGCCGCGGAGTATCCTTGGCTCTATATCGTCATTGAAAAATGAACTGAAAACGAGCGCTGATTTTGCGAAAACCATGAACGGGCCGTATGACAGTGTTGTTTACGAGGTATACCAAGAATATGAAAAACGTTTGAAAAAGAACTCTGCGCTCGATTTTGATGATTTAATAATGACAACGATCCATCTCTTCAAGCGTGTTCCTGAGGTGCTGCAATTCTATCAGCGCAAGTTCCAATACATCCACGTGGATGAGTATCAGGATACGAACCGTGCGCAGTACATGCTCGTACAGATGCTTGCCGACCGTTTCCGAAACCTTTGTGTTGTCGGTGACTCGGATCAGTCCATCTACGGCTGGCGCGGAGCGGACATCGCGAACATCCTTTCTTTTGAAAAGGATTATAATGACGCGAAGGTGATTCTGCTCGAACAAAACTACCGTTCTACGAAAACCATCCTGAACGCAGCGAATAAAGTGATAGAAAACAACTTCAACCGCAAGGCGAAAAATCTGTGGACCGATAAATCGGAAGGACAGAATATCCTTTACTACCAAGGGGATAATGAGCACGATGAAGGCCATTATGTAGCCGGGAAGATCCGCGAGATGACGACTGGCGGAAGCCGCAAATGCTCGGATATCGCGATCCTTTACCGTACGAATGCCCAGTCCCGTGTGATCGAGGAAGTTTTGATGAAGTCGAACATCCCTTACAATATCGTCGGCGGAATCAAGTTCTATGACAGAAAAGAAATCAAGGACATCCTGGCGTATCTTCGCCTGATCGCAAACCCGGATGATGACATCAGCATGATGCGGATCATCAATGTGCCGAAGCGCGGGATCGGAGCTTCGACCGTCGATAAGATTCTACAATATGGTGCGGATAACGATCTTTCCATGTACCAGGCGCTTCAGGAAGTGGAGCAGATCGGTTTAACCGCGCGGATCACAGGCTTACTGCGCGAGTTTTCCGAGCTGATCACGAACTGGACCCGCATGCAGGAGTTCCTTTCCGTGACCGAGCTTGTGGAAGAAGTCATTGATAAGACCGGATACCGCGACATGCTGAAGGCGGACAAGTCGCTTGAAGCCCAGAGCCGACTGGAGAACATCGATGAGTTCCTGTCTGTTACCCAGGACTTTGAAAAGAAACAGGAAGATAAGAGCCTCGTAGCCTTCTTGACCGACCTTGCTCTTGTGGCGGACATCGACCGCCTCGACGAGGACAGCGATGGCGATAAACCAAAAGAATCAGTTGTTCTGATGACCCTTCACTCAGCAAAAGGCCTGGAGTTCCCTGTTGTCTTCCTGATCGGCCTGGAGGAGGGTGTATTCCCTCACAGCCGGGCGCTCTTTGAAGAGAGCGAGATGGAGGAAGAACGCCGTCTGGCTTACGTGGGGATTACCCGGGCGGAAGAGGAGCTGTATTTGACCAACGCACGGATGAGAACGCTGTTCGGTCGCACGAACATGAATCCTGTATCCCGTTTTATCGGCGAAATTCCGGAAGAGCTGCTGGAATCCATCCAGAAGGAAAAAGAAACACCGAGCTGGGCAAGAAGTTCCCGATCCAATGCTGCACCTTCCTTTATGAAGCAGCCAGCCAAGAGAACGGCTCCTGTCTACACAGACAATGGAGGGGAAAAGCAGGATTGGAAAGTCGGAGACAAAGTGAAACACCGCAAATGGGAAACCGGCGTGGTCGTCAGCATGAAGGGCGAAGGCGACTCTCTCGAATTGGACATTGCGTTCCCTCAGCCTGTAGGACTGAAACGCCTGCTTGCGAAGTTTGCTCCGATTGAAAGGGTTTAAACGTCCGTTTAAACCTTCCTTAAAAAAGCTGCGTGGTTCTCATTTTTTAAAAGGAGTTGGAAAGTTTGAACGAAGAGCATGCGAGTAAGAGAGTAAATGAATTGCGTGAGCTCCTTGAAAAATACAGCTATGAGTATTATGTCCTCGATCAGCCGACGGTTCCCGATTCAGAGTATGACAAACTGCTTCAGGAGCTGATCGAGCTTGAAAACAACCATCCGGAGCTGCGGGATGAACATTCCCCGACAGTTCGGGTCGGAGGGCAAGTCCTCGACTATTTCAGAAAAGTACAGCACAAGGTTCCGATGCTCAGCCTTGGAAATGCGTTCAATGAGGAGGATCTGCGTGATTTTGACCGCCGTGTACGAAACGGAGTCGGTGACAATGTTTCATACGTGGCTGAATTAAAAATTGACGGTCTTGCCGTATCGCTCACCTATGAAGAAGGCCGCTTTGTTCTTGGAGCGACCCGAGGGGACGGAACAACCGGTGAAGACATTACGAACAACTTAAAGACGATCCGGGCGATTCCTCTGCGCATCAAGGATAAAGACGTTTCCCTTGAAGTGCGCGGGGAGGCATACATGCCGAAGCGCTCCTTCCAAAAGCTGAATGAAGCCCGTCAGGAAGAAGGACAGGAGCTCTTTGCAAATCCCCGGAATGCGGCAGCAGGATCCCTGCGACAGCTCGATCCGAACATTGCGGGCAAGCGGAACCTTTCCATTTTTGTCTATGGGATCGGCCAGCTTTCCGGGCATAAGGTTGAATCGCATAGCGAAAGCCTGAACTTCCTGAAGGACCTTGGGTTTAAAACGAACCCTGAATGGAAGCATTGCAAAAATATCGATGAAGTCGTCGAGTTTGTCAGAGGCTGGGGAGAACGCCGGCCGGATCTGGACTATGAGATAGACGGTATTGTCATAAAAGTTGACTCTCTCTATCAGCAGGAGGAACTCGGTTTTACCGCGAAGAGCCCGCGTTGGGCCATCGCCTACAAGTTCCCGGCGGAAGAAGTAGTCACACGGCTTGAAGGCATTGAACTTAATGTTGGGAGAACGGGTGTGGTAACCCCGACCGCCCTCCTGTCCCCGGTCGTCGTTGCCGGAACGACGGTCAAACGTGCTTCATTACATAATGAGGATTTGATCAGGGAGAAGGACATTAAGATCGGCGATTATGTGGTTGTGAAAAAAGCGGGAGACATCATCCCTGAAGTAGTAAATGTAATCGTGGACCGGCGGACTGGCGAGGAAAAAGACTTCCATATGCCGACTCACTGTCCGGAGTGTGAAAGTGCTCTGGACCGCCTGGACGGGGAAGTCGCATTGCGCTGTTTGAATCCGCAATGCCCGGCGCAGATCCGTGAAGGGCTCATCCACTTTGTTTCCAGAAACGCTATGAACATCGATGGCCTGGGAGAAAAGGTCATCGCTCAGCTGTTCAGGGAAAATCTTATTCAGGATGTCGCAGATCTTTATAAGCTTGAGAAGGTAGAACTGCTGAAACTGGAGAGAATGGGTGAAAAGTCGGTTGACAACCTGCTGGACGCTATAGAAAAATCGAAAGAGAATTCTTTGGAGCGTCTGTTGTTCGGTCTTGGAATCCGCCATGTCGGCGCAAAGGCGGCGAAAACGATCGCCCAGGTGTTTGAAACGATGGACCGGTTAAGTTCGGCAACGAAAGAAGAGCTGATGGCCATTGATGAAGTCGGCGAAAAAATGGCCGATTCGGTTGAGCTTTATTTCGATAAGCCGGAAGTGGCAGAACTTATCACTGCCCTTAAAGAATCCTGTGTGAACATGGAATATAAAGGTCCGCGTGTCGTTCGTGCAGAAGATGTTGATTCCTATTTTGCAGGGAAAACCATTGTTCTGACCGGAAAATTATCGGTTCTGAACCGAAACGAAGCGAAAGAAAAACTGGAAGCGCTGGGCGGTAAAGTCACCGGAAGCGTAAGCAAGAATACTGATCTGCTGATCGCAGGGGAAGATGCGGGATCGAAGCTGGACAAAGCACAATCCCTTGGCGTGGAAGTATGGTCGGAACAGCGATTTATCGAGGAGCTTGAAAAATAAAGAATAGCTCTGTTCCATCAAGTTTTATGGAGGAGTGTTACCATGATAAAGCGGATCAGCCTGATCCTGATAAGCTCCCTTTTGATCCTGAGCGGCTGTATGGGGAAAGATAAGCTGCAGAAGGAAGAGGAAGTTGTTAAGAAAAAGGGGAAAACGGAAGAAAAAGCCATCATTACCGGGGAGATCAATACCGGGGAAAAATACTACCGAAGCATCGTGCCGTTTGAGCCCGGAGGTGCCCGCGGCTTGATCAAGTACGGTGTAGATAACCGCCTGGACATCAATGAATTCGAACTTGGCCTCATGCGGATTGCACAGGATAATTTCAGCACCGACAAGTATTACTATCAGGAAGGCCAGTATTTGTCTTCCACGACCGTCAATAACTGGCTGAAGCGTGCGGACGAGAAAACAGCTAAAAACAATAAAACAGACATGACTCAAAAAGGGCTGAATCCTGCATTGGGTGTCAAGCAGGATGCGCCTTACAAGCAGGTCATGGCAGCGGAAGACAAGCATCCGAAATACTTATCGTATGTGCTGGAGCAGAACTACCTTGTACAGAGCGGCAATGATAAAGTAAAACTCGGAGGTGTCGTTGTCGGCTTATCGTTTAACTCCACGTACTATTACAAGGCGATGGACAAGGCCGGTTTGATCTATAACGGCTCGAAGAAATTGAATGCAAGTGACGTTTCCCGAGAGGCAAAAAAAATGGGTCAGCAGGTGATCCACCGCCTTCGCCAAAACCAGGCACTGAAAAATGTACCGATTACCATTGCTCTGTATCAGGAAGCAGAAAAAGAGTCGGTAACACCTGGTCACTTTTTCGCGACGGCATCCGCCGGAGCGGGCAGCTCGCAGCTCGGAAGCTGGGACAAGATTGACGACCGCTACTACTTGTTCCCTTCAAAAGACGGAACTGCTGCACAAAGGGATGACGCTGAGAAGTTTAATAACTTCAAAACCAAGATCCAGGACTACTTCCCGAACTATGTGGGCGTGATCGGCAAAGCTCACTACCGTGATGGAAACCTGAACCGTCTTGACATCGATATTCCGATGCAATTCCAAGGGAAAGCAGAAGTGATCTCATTCACCCAGTATGTCACCTCGTCGGTCATGAAGGAGCTGCCAACCGTTCCGGTCACGATTAACATCCAATCAGCCGTCAATAAACCGGAAGCGCTCATCGTAAGAGATGACGCAAACAGCGAACCATTTGTGCATATTTATAAATAGTTTCGGAAGGCAGACCCAAGAAATTACAGGGGTCTGTCTTTTTTATGTGCATAGTTATAAAATCCCTTGAAATAAAAGGCTTTCATGCCCATTTCTTACTATTCTGACTATTTGTCATTGTTTGAACTGTGGCACGAGTTTAGGGTAGAATAGACATGTTGAACAAATGAAAACGCTTAAGGGCATAGGAGGGGACCAAATGATTCGAGAATATAAGCACGAACCATTTACGGATTTTTCAGTTACAGAAAACAAGAAAGCTTTTGAGGAAGCTTTAGACCTTGTTAATTCGCAGCTAGGTAAAGAGTATCCTCTTGTCATTGGCGGCGAAAAGATTACAACGGATGAAAAAATCGTTTCTATCAATCCGGCCAATAAAGAAGAAGTTATTGGAACGGTTTCTAAAGCAAATAAAGATTTAGCAGAAAAAGCAATGCAAGTTGCGGTTTCTACCTTTGAAACATGGAAAAAATGGGCGCCTGAAGCTCGCGCCAGCATCCTTTACCGAGCTTCTGCCATTCTCCGCCGCCGTAAGCATGAATTCTCTGCTTACCTAGTTAAAGAAGCAGGTAAGCCATGGAAAGAAGCAGATGCTGACACAGCCGAAGCGATCGACTTCCTCGAGTTCTATGCTCGCCAAATGGAATTGATGAAAAACGGTGTACCTGTAAAGAGCCGTGAAGGTGAAATCAACCAATTCAACTACATCCCGCTTGGGGTCGGCATCGTCATCGCACCATTCAACTTCCCGCTTGCGATCATGGCGGGAACTACAGTAGCTGCCATCGTTTCTGGTAACACAGTGCTTCTTAAACCGGCTAACAACACTCCGGTTGTTGCAGCGAAGTTTGCTGAAGTCATGGAGCAAGCAGGTCTTCCTGCCGGCGTATTAAACTTCATCCCGGGCAGCGGAGCAGAAGTGGGCGACTACTTGGTAGACCACCCGAAAACACGTTTCGTATCCTTTACTGGTTCACGTGAAGTCGGCTCCCGCATCTATGAGCGTGCTGCAAAAGTAAACCCTGGCCAAATCTGGCTGAAGCGTGTTATCGCTGAAATGGGCGGAAAAGACACAATGGTGATCGACAACAACGTAGATACAGACATGGCGGCTGCTGCGATCGTTTACTCTGCATTCGGATTCTCCGGACAGAAATGTTCTGCAGGTTCCCGTGCAGTCGTTCACCAAGACGTGTATGATGAAGTACTGGAAAAAGCAGTTGAGTTAACAAAATCGCTTCGTGTTGGAAACCCTGAAGACCTAGGAAACTACATGGGTCCAGTAATCGACCAAGCGGCTTACAACAAAATCATGAGCTACATTGAAGTTGGACGAACAGAAGGGAAAATCGTTGCTGGAGGAGAAGGCGACGACTCTAAAGGTTTCTTCATCCAACCGACAATCGTAGCAGATGTCCAAGAAAAAGCACGCCTCATGCAAGAAGAGATCTTCGGACCGGTTGTGGCATTCTCTAAAGCACGTGACTTCGATCACATGATGGAAATTGCAAACAACACAGAATACGGTTTGACTGGAGCTCTTATCTCCAACAACCGTGAGCACATCGAGCGTGCAAAAGAAGAATTCCACGTGGGCAACCTGTATTTCAACCGCGGATGTACGGGAGCGATCGTTGGATACCAGCCATTTGGCGGTTTCAACATGTCAGGTACAGACTCTAAAGCTGGCGGCCCTGACTACCTGCTTCTTCACATGCAAGCAAAAACAACATCAGAGTTGCTTTAATACAACAAAAATCCCTTACGGCTTCGGCCGTAAGGGGTTTTACTTTTCTGCCGGGCTGCCTTGCGACACAGCCATCACAAATCCTTTACGGAGAACAGATTCGATGTGTAGATAAGGGGAGAGCTTTTTCCGTACACGGTAGATCAGGGAGTTTAGCTCATCAGAGCCAACATCGGGTACCCTGCCGTCGAAAAGCAAGTCTCTTTCGCTCCAGGCGTGCCGTTTGACTTCTTCTTTTGAAACGAATTGCCCGAGGGAAGAATACAGCAGTTTAAAGCACTGAAACTCCTTATGTGAAAAGTGAATGTCTTTTTCACGCACCCGAACTTTTTGCAAAAGCTCATGGATCTCAATGAAATCCTCGGCTGGAAGGGCGAAAGGTTTTACCGGGTCCCAATCCATTGTTTCATGGGAGTTCATCGTCATATACTTCATGGAGATCATGCCATTGACCAGAGTAATCTGGTCACCATTGTGCAGAGCATATTCCTTTTGGGGAAGAAGGCGGATGCCGTTTAGCCAGGTGCCATGCTTGCTTCCCAGATCAATCAGCATGGGTGAGGGCTTATCACAGTCGATCACACAATGCCTTCTAGAGACGAGCGGAATATGAAAAGCAATTCCAGGAGCGGGCTCAGAGCCGAATCTTCCGATGAAAATTTTTCTTTTTAAAGGAACAAATTCATTATCATAAGGCTGTCCGCGTTCAATCAACAAGTGAAACTTCTCTAAGACTTCCATTGGCTCACCTTCAATTATTTCAATATTCTTACTCTTGTTAGAGATTTGTTATTCCCGCTCCATTGATGGGGTTAAAGAGAAGGAATATCATCAATAACATAGCAGGAAAATTTAAGTAAAGGAAGGGATTATGGTCATGAAAAAAAGAATCGTTTTAAATGCTGCTCTCAGCGGAATCATTGGTTTAGGTGTGGTAACCGCACCGTTAATCGTTAATGCGCAGGCCCAGAAGCCACACAGCCAAGCCGCTCATGTTCAAAAAACGTATTCGAACGAGGCAGGAACGGTTACACTCACCGAAATTAAGCCGCATGTTTGGGTACATACGTCGATCGGAGAGTTTAACGGGATGCCGGTTCCTTCGAACGGGCTGTTGATGGAGACTTCCAAAGGCCTGCTGCTCGTCGATTCTTCATGGAATGATTCTATTACAACAGAACTGATGGATTTGATTTCGAAGCATTTGAAAAAACCGGTGAAAAACGCCATCATTACCCATTCCCATGCAGACCGAATCGGAGGGATTAAAACGCTGAAGGAGCGGGGTGTCCATGTATATACGACTCCTCAAACCGCAAAGCTTGGAGCAGAAAACGGCTATGAGTCACCAGACCGGCTTCTGAATCCTGTGTCGACCCACTTAAAGTTCGGGAACGTTAAGGTGGAAACCTATTATCCGGGCAAAGGGCATACCGAAGATAATATTACCGTTTATTTTCCACAGTACAAGCTGTTGGTTGGAGGCTGCCTGATCAAGTCACAGGAAGCAAAGGACCTCGGGAATTTAGAGGATGCTGATGTTGATGCTTGGCCGGTGTCCGTGCAAAACGTGATCGACCGCTATCCTCAAGTGGATACAGTTGTTCCAGGGCATGGAAACCTGGGAGGAACAGAGCTTCTTTATCACACCATAGAGCTGTTGGAGAACAACAAATAACGATAAACATAAAAAAAACTGGCGAGAACCAAGTTCCCGCCAGCTTTTTCTTTATCTATTTTAACCATAATGCGTCTAAAGAATAATCGCCTGCACCAGTGAAGGCCACTCCTAACGCTACAGCGATCAGGATCAAGTTGTATTCATAACCGCCTGATGTGGACCAGAAGCCGTTAGCTCCGTGCACTTTTACAATGGCAATAAGCATCGTAAAGATAATAGCTGCTGCTCCAAGCCAAGTCACAAGACCAGCTGCGAATAGCAGACCTCCGCCAAACTCAGCGAGTCCTGCAAGCAGTGCCATTGTGTAGCCAGGCTTAACGCCGATGGACTCGAGCCATCCGGCTGTTCCTTTCAAACCGTGGCCCCCAAACCAGCCAAACAGCTTTTGTGTACCGTGTGCCGCAAACGATAACCCGATTACGAGACGGATAATTAATAATCCTAAACTTAACATATAAGAACAACTCCCTGTTGAGATTTAATAACTTACTTTATGTAAGTATAATACAATATATGCTTACTTTTGTAAAGTGTTGAGTGAAAAAATTTTTTTGCACCCGATTTTAGTGCCTACTACATAGAATAGCGACTTAAGGAAAAAGTATGACTACAACTTACTTGTGAAGGAGAAAAAACGTGGCTGATCATAAGAACAATAAAGAGGATAATAATCTCGAGGAGCCTTATATCGAAGAAACGATGCCTCATCAGGCAGGTTCACCTTCATTCAAAGGAACAGGAATGAAGATGCAGCCTCCCTTTGTGAATGATTACGGCGTCGTCATCGGGGACAGCAAATACAATTCCGAAAATTCGCCGCTCAACAACTGGAGCGAAGATACGGACCCGGAAATCATGTCAGGGGACCAATGGGTGCACCCAACAAATGATATCGGGTGGAACACGGCAGAAAACCGTGATCTAATCGAGAAGAAAGTCAAGCCAAAGGGCGTTCCATTCATGCATCCGACAAAAGATACGAGCTTTCGGAAAGATTAAACACAAAGGTGCCAGGCACCCCAATTACACAAGTGTGTAATCGCGGTGCCTGGCACCGCATCTTAGGTGAGGATCGCGACCAATTATTAAAATTGCTTTCGTATTATCCTCAGGATAAACAAGAAGAAGCGATTCTATGAAAGAATCGCGCCAATTGTTGTTGAACTTATATCAGCTATTACTGCATCTTCATATCTCCTCCAAAGGGTTAATTTGGTAGCCTTCTGTCAGGATTTTATTGAACTTTGGATCGATAGAAAAATTAAAATTATTAATCCCCGAAACTGGCCCCCATCCTATTGAGGCCTTCGTAACAAAGGCAGACGTAAAGGTTGAGAGATCGTTGGGATATATTTCGCATACTTCAACCTTAACATTATTCTTTTCTAGGCCCCGCTGAATAAGCTGCGACGTCAATTGATAAGACATGCGCTAAGGAGGTGTTTCTGAACATAATTAAATAAGCTAATGATTTGAAAATCTTCCATTTGTGCCTTTTCTCCATTAACCTCTGCCCGAATAACCTTACTCATAAGACTATCTGCCCTCTCTTGGCAGAATTTTTAGATTGTTTTAATTAATAGAATTCAGGAAGAGATCTTTTCATTTTGGTTATAATGGAGAACCTTGCTGGTTATGCCCCTAAGGCTAAAATGCCCGATACCACATATTTTTTTATAAATGGTGCCAGGCACCGCTCTTACATATATGTCAAAACGTGGTGCCTGGCACCGGTTTTTCCCCGTTGTGTTGCTTAGTAGCTGTGATATTTGATATCATCTATATATTGTGAACGTACTGTTTTGGAGGTGGCAAGTTTGTCTCGAATTTCAAAAGACCAGGTAAAACACGTTGCCCATCTGGCCCGTCTTTCTGTCAGTGAAGAAGAAGTGGACATGTTTACGGAACAGCTGGATGCGATCATCGGTTTTGCCGAAGAACTAAATGAACTGGATACAGAAAACATTGAACCAACAACCCACGTGCTTGAGCTGAAGAACGTGCTGCGTGAAGATACGGTGAGAGAATCCGTTTCCCGTGCAGATGCGTTGAAGAATGCCCCTGAACAGAGGGATGGACAGTTTAAAGTACCGAAGGCGTTTTAGAGTAGGAGGCAGCAAATGTCATTATTAGAGAAGAAAGTCTCAGAACTGCACGACCTGTTACATAAAAAAGAAGTGAGCGTGACGGATCTCGTTGATGCTTCGTATGCCCGAATCGGCCAGGTGGAGGATAAAGTCAAATCGTTCCTTACACTGAACGAAGAGCATGCCCGCCAGCAGGCGAGGGAGCTCGATGATGTTCTTGCCGGATCGCCGGGAGAACGAATCCTGGCCGGACTTCCGATCGCCCTGAAAGACAACATTTCCACTAAAGGACTCCGCACCACAAGCGGAAGCAAGATCCTTTCCAATTTTGACCCGATCTATGATGCAACGGTGGCGAGAAGGCTATATGAAGCAGGCGCCATCACCATTGGGAAATTGAACATGGACGAGTTTGCGATGGGATCTTCCAACGAAAACTCAGGCTACCATGTAACGAAGAACCCGTGGAACACGGATTATGTGCCAGGAGGATCGAGCGGCGGATCAGCAGCCTCTGTTGCTGCGGGCGAAGTTCTATTTTCCCTTGGTTCCGATACCGGCGGATCCATTCGTCAGCCGGCGGCGTATTGCGGAGTGGTAGGATTGAAGCCGACCTACGGACTAGTTTCCCGTTTTGGCCTGATCGCGTTCGCATCATCCCTTGACCAGATCGGACCGATCACCCGTACGGTGGAAGACAACGCATACCTTTTACAGGCGATTGCCGGACATGACCACATGGACTCCACGTCAGCAAACGTCGAAGTTCCCGATTACCAGACTGCTTTTACAGGAGACATTAAAGGCCTTCGCATTGCCGTTCCTAAAGAATACCTGGCAGAAGGCGTTGATCCTGCTGTAAAAGAAAAAGTGCTTGATGCGCTTAAAGCATTGGAAGGCCAAGGCGCAACGTGGGAGGAAGTCTCACTTCCGCATTCCAAATACGCGCTTGCGACCTATTATCTCCTGTCTTCATCTGAAGCATCGGCCAACCTGTCCCGTTTTGACGGTGTCCGGTACGGTGTGCGCTCAGACAACAGCGAGAACCTGCTGGACCTTTATAAAAATTCCAGAAGCGAAGGCTTTGGAGACGAAGTGAAGCGGCGGATCATGCTCGGAACGTTCGCGCTCAGCTCCGGATACTATGACGCTTATTACAAAAAAGCCCAAAAAGTCCGCACGCTGATCAAGAATGATTTTGAACAAGTGTTTAACCACTATGATGTCATCATCGGACCGACGACTCCAACGACTGCTTTTAAAATTGGGGAGAAAACAAACGATCCGTTAACAATGTATGCCAACGATATTTTAACCATTCCTGTAAACCTTGCGGGTGTCCCAGCCATTTCTGTTCCATGCGGATTCTCGAACGGTCTGCCGGTCGGATTGCAGATCATCGGAAAACACTTTGACGAACGCACGATTTACCGCGTAGCTTCAGTCTTTGAACAGGCGACGGAACACCATAAAGCGAAACCGCAATTGTAGGAGGTGCAGGGATGAGCAAATTTGAAACAGTCATTGGATTAGAAGTCCATGTTGAACTGAAAACCAACTCTAAAATATTCTGCGGCTGCTCCACCGACTTTGGAGCGCCGTCCAACAGCCATACATGCCCGATCTGTCTTGGACATCCAGGCGTACTGCCGGTCCTGAACAAGGAGGCAGTCGACTTTTCCATGCGTGCGGCAATGGCGTTGAACTGTGAAATTAACCGTGAACAGTATTTTGACCGTAAAAATTACTTCTATCCGGACAACCCGAAAGCATATCAGATTTCCCAGCTGGATAAACCGATCGGCGAGAACGGCTGGATTGAGATCGAAGTGAACGGCGAAAAGAAAAAGATTGGAATCACCCGCCTTCACTTGGAAGAGGATGCAGGGAAATCCACGCATGCAGCTGACGGATCACTGGTTGATTTAAACCGCCAGGGAACGCCGCTGATGGAGATCGTGTCTGAGCCGGATATCCGCACGCCGGAAGAAGCGTATGCGTACTTGGAAAAACTGAAAGCCATCATCCAATACACAGGCGTTTCCGACTGTAAGATGGAAGAAGGATCCTTGCGCTGTGATGCCAATATTTCCATCCGTCCTGTCGGCCAGAAGGAATTCGGTACAAAAACGGAGCTGAAGAACCTAAACTCCTTCGCATTTGTGCAAAAAGGCCTTGAGTATGAAGAAAAACGGCAGGAGGAAGAGATTCTGAATGGAGGAGAAATCCTTCAGGAAACTCGCCGTTTTGATGAAAAATCGAATAAAACGATTCTCATGCGTGTAAAAGAAGGATCGGATGACTACCGTTACTTCCCGGATCCGGACTTGGTCCGTTTGAGCGTATCGGAAGAGTGGATCGAGAAGGTTCGCTCAGAAATTCCTGAGCTTCCGGACGCACGAAAAGCGCGATATGTATCCGAGTTCGGTTTACCGTCCTACGATGCGGGCGTTCTAACCGCTTCCATCAAGATGGCCGATTTCTTTGAGGAGGGTGTGAAGGAGGAAGCCGACCCGAAAATGCTTTCCAACTGGCTGATGGGGGAGGTAAGTGCCTTCTTGAACAACGAATCCAAAGAAATAGACGAAACACCTTTAACACCGGTAAATCTCGCTAAGATGATCAAGCTGATTGAAGACGGAACGATCTCATCCAAGATCGCGAAAAAAGTTTTCAAAGAGATGATCGAGAACGGCGGAGACCCGGAAACGATCGTTAAAGAAAAAGGCCTCGTTCAGATCTCTGACGAAGGCGCCATCCGCGAATTCGTAGTGGCTGTCCTCGACCGCAACCCGCAGTCCATCGAAGACTTCAAGAACGGAAAAGACAAGGCGATCGGCTTCCTCGTCGGCCAGGTCATGAAAGAGACCAAAGGGAAAGCCAATCCGCCGCTAGTTAATAAACTCATCGCAGAAGAATTGAAGAAACGTTAATTAAAAGGCTGCCGGACGTTGTGTCCGGCAGTTTTTTTGTGTGCTGAGAGACGGAATTGAGCGTAAATGAGGATAATTGAGCGGAACGGAGATTTATTGAGACAAACCTCTGAATAATTGAGCCTAACTCCCAATAAATGTGCGCTCGAACGCATTATCTTTTTCAATACAAAAAACGTCGAAACTTGCGTCCGATTGCTTGTCCGGCGGATTGTGAAATAATGGTATGATTTGAGTAAACAGAATCGGGGGTGGAGTTCATGAGAAAAGCCGGGGTTGTTGCAGCTGGATTGCTTTTGACCGTACTTGCGTCTTGTCAGGGATCGATGCTGGCGGACGGAGAGATGAAGCTCGACACGCATAAGAAGGGCCATTATCCGAGGTCATACAAGCCGGTTTCCATAGACAAAGCGAAGGACGCCCTTCCATTTAAAGCGCAACTGCCTGAGGCGATTCCGTATAAATACGAGAAGCCGAAAGTCGTTATTATGGATTGGGGAGAGAAAAAGAAGCTCCAGCTCGAGACAGAATACTTACGGAAAGATGAGAAAAGCGAGAAGGGGTTTATCGCCCTTAAAATTTTCAACCATAAGAATTTGGTGAGCGACTTAATCAAACAGAAGAAATACAAAGATACGCTAGAGCTGGAGGACGGGACGGAAGCTTACTTTGCATACTTTGGGAATTATGCTGAGCTGTTTTGGCTGGAGGATGAGGAAGAATACGATCTCCGGCACATGTTTGCCAATGAATACAGCGAAAAACAGCTCAAAAAGGAGCTCGTAAAAATCGCAAACTCGATGAAATAAAGGAGATCCGCTCATGAAGGTGTTAAAAAACGTTTCGGTGATGCTTGCTGGGCTCTTCGTGTTTCAAATTCTCTTATCCAGTGCAGCTTTTGCCAAGTGGGCATACCCTTTTGTTGTCTGGGATCATTATACGTATTCGATCAGCGACGAGTACGTTGATCAGGCAGATAAGGAAATCGGCCATGTCACACATTACTCCGATCAGGAAGGAACCTATTCCGGAAACTTCTCCAATGAATATAAAAAAGGAACTAAATATTTCTCCATTCATGGTATCAGCACAGATAAGGCGATTGCCGTGCAAGAACCGGAAGGCAAGTATAGAAAAGCGATACGAGAGCACAAATACAACACGAACAAAGCAGCCAATGTGATGGAACAAGCGGATACCAACCCGTGGATGAGTGTTCTGGTTTTAGCGGGAGCGGCGGCGGTCCTTCTTGTTTCGTATCAGTCACTTAAGAGCAGGTTCAATAGGGAAAAGTAAATATGCAGGCGGCGAAGAAAGAGTGTTTCTTGTTCAACTACAACAAAAGCTACATTAGAGCAGGGGAAAAGCGGCCTTCACTGAATTAGGCCACTACACGAGCAATTTCCTCGTTTTGCTCCAACAGAAATTTATCTCGCATTCTTTAATAAGGAAACGAAAAAGCTGCCCCAAAATAAAAAATAGGGGCAGCTGTTTTATTACATAAGCTTAAAATATCAAGTTTACGGTCGCTGAGCCCTTTGACGATTTCAGGATCGTTATGTGAAAAGAACAAGATCTTTTTCATATCTAACGCAGCAATCCTATCCATCTGCTCTTTGCTTAATTGGAAGTCAAAGATATTGAAGTTTTCAATGATTCTTTCTTTGTGAACAGACTTTGGAATCGCAACCCCGCATGTTTGGTTTCCCGCCTAGGAAAGACATAAAGCGCCTGAGGGAAAAACATGACCTTAGGCTAAAAGTGTGAACCGTGGAGAAATAAACGTCTGTCGTTAAGTATGTTTTCTTTGTAAAACCTCGATGAAGATTGGGTTAAATTTGGGGAAAAGCCCTCCAATTTCACTCTTTTTTGCGTTACGGTGGATTCGGGAAAACCAAGTTTGCAACCCAATTAGGAGGAATACGATGAACAAAAAATTAACGACAGCTGCATCCTTATTAGTGATATGTGCAGGTTTGACGGCTTTTCAGCCTTTCAATAAGAATGATAGTGAGGCTTTTGCAGTCTCCGGCCAAGAGAAGCAAAATGTTTCAGCACCGTTTGAAAAAGTGACCAGGGATACGAAATGGCAGCAAAAAGAGCAGATTGATCTGCAGTTTAATAACTATCATTCGCAGGGCATCGTTAAGGTTGGGGACCTTTTTTATATGTCTGCCGTACAGATTATTGAAAAGCCTGTGAAATACGGAAAGATCGTGGACGGCTATGACCGGACTCCAGGAAAAGGGATCGGGCACCTTTTTGTGTTTACGAAAGAAGGAAAGCTGGTGAAAGACATCAAACTCGGTGAAGGGAACATGTACCATCCCGGCGGTGTCGATTTTGATGGGAAAAGTATCTGGGTATCGGTTGCCGAGTATCGTCCGCAAAGCCGTTCCATCATTTACAAGGTGGATCCAAAAACAATGGCAGCCAAAGAAGCCTTTCGTGTTAATGATCATATCGGAGGAATCGTACGAGAAGGCCAAGATGGAAAAATCGTAGGAAACAGCTGGGGATCTCGTAAGTTCTATAAGTGGAATGAAAAAGGGGAAGAGCTGGATAGGAAAGAAAATTCCAGTCATTTTATTGATTACCAAGACGGTCATTATGCAGGGAACGGAAAAATGATCGTGAGTGGGATTTCTGAGCTGCATAATCCTGCAAATGGTAATGCGAAGCCTTATGAATTGGGCGGAATGGCATTGGTGGATATGAAAACTCTAACGACGCTGCACGAAGCACCAATCACTGAATTATCTCCGCAGGGGCATGTGATTACTCGGAATCCTGTATTCATGGAAAATGCCGGTCAACAGCTTCGCCTTTATGCTGTTCCTGATGATGACAACGGCTCCTTGCTGGTTTATGAAACAAACAATCCAGAAAACTAAATCGATCTCATAAATAGATTAAAGGACTGAATAGATCATCGATCCAGTCCTTTTTTTATGGTTTCCTGCCTTTGATGGAGTAGCTCGGCCCGTCCTGTTCCTGTTTCTTCTGCTGGAGGAGCTTTTCTTTTTTCTTCATCATCTTCCTATGGGCATTATCGGTCGTCTGTGCCTGTTCGGCATCCTCCTGCAAGCTCATTCCCCGGCCATAGTTCGCGCCAATATTCAGCTTGCCTTTTAGGTCCTTGATGCCTAAGTTCGCGAAGTTGTTGCTCAGTTCGTATTTATCTATTCGTAGAGATTCAATCGTAATATGCTCAATGACAACAGGGGGGAAAATGCGTCGGCGGTGAATATCGGGGAGAATTACTTGTCTAAACAGCGTGCTCTAAGTAAGAGCGTGCCGGCTTAAAGAGGCTGCACGCTTTTTTTATTTTGTTTGTTTGATGCTTTTTTGTTTGGTGCCAGGCACCGGCATTACACAGATGTCAAAAGCCGGTGCCTGGCACCAACCCTTTTTCTGCGCTTCTAAAAAGGATTCCTTCGAGAGAAGGAGAATGTAGATAGGAGTATGATTTGGGTGTCATCAGGGTGCCAGGCACCGCTATTACTACAGTGCCTGGCACCGAAGCAATGAAACCGAAGTAAAGGCACCGAAGCAACTGAAGTTAGAAAAGAGGGGATGTTCCATGAACATTACACTCGAAGGGATACCGCTGGAGAAGAAGCCTGTTCTCCGGCAGATGCTGGAGCTGTACCGATATGATTTCAGTGAGTTTGACGGTTCAGATTTCAACAGTGAAGGAAGATACGGGTACACCTATCTTGATGAGTATTGGGAGGAAGAGAGCCGGTATCCGTTCTTTATTAAAGCGGATGAGCGATATGCCGGATTTGCTCTGATCCGGAAACAACATGGCATCTACCTTATGTCGGAATTCTTCGTCCTGAAGAAATACCGGAAACAAGGCATAGGGAAAGAGGCTGCATTTGCCGTCTTTCAACAGTTTCCAGGGGACTGGCACATCGCCCAGATCCCACAGAACAAGCCGGCGCAGGCCTTTTGGACAAACATCATCCATGATTACACAAACGGCGATTTTGCCGATCAGTTTTCACATAAAGACAATGTGCGTTTTCAAACATTTACATCAGTACCGCAGCAAAAACGATTAAAGGAGGCAACACAATGAACGCAAAAGAACTTTTGCTGAATCAGCTCGACGCTTTTCAAAACAACCACTGGTTTGTATCTTTGGAAAACTCGCTCGTAGGGCTGACGGATGAACAGGCGGCCTGGAAAGAGACCGCGGAATGCAATTCGATCCGTGAGATCGTCAACCACCTCATCTATTGGAATCAGCGCTACCTCGACCGTTTTACGGGAGCAAGCCCGTCAACAGCTAAAGCAGGAAACGATCGAACATTTCAAGATGTAAATGAAAACTGGGATTGGAAGCAGACGGTTAACCGTCTAAAAGAGGTCATGGCCCAGTGGAGGACGGCAATCGAAGAAAGTGAAGAAGAGCGCTTTGATCAAGGAGCTTATGACGACAGAGACGAAGAGTGGGGAACCGTCATCGCGAACCTTACGATCCATACTGCCTATCATACGGGGCAGATTTTGTATGCCCGAAAAAAGCAGGGCAGCTGGAATGTGGAAAACGGCGTTCATTAAAAGCGAAACCTTTTGCGAAATGGTATCGTATAAAGAATAGACGAAAACACAAGGAGATTAAGAATATATGTTAAAACGTTTAGCTTCAGATGCACTCGGATTAAGTGATGTAGGGAGCGTCATCAAGCCTGCAGACTATGACAAGGTGGACGCGGACGATTATGTGTTCCATGAAGACAACGAGAAAATCTATTTTCTGATTAAATCCAAAACCGACGAGTACTGCTTTACGAACCGTGCGCTGATCCACTTGGACGGAACGAGCGCGGTCAGCAAAAAACGCATGCTTCACCGATACAGCTACAGCGAGAACACGATTTCCAACGTTTCTTTGGAGACGGCAGGAACCGTCGACCTCGATGTCGAGATCAAATTTGTGATCGGCTCTGTACCGTTTTCTATCGACGTCCACAAAAAACACATTGAGGAATTGAAGGACCTTTACAAATCGCTTTGCAAAATAGCGGAAATCGCTCACGAGAACGAGTTCGCCCTGCAGTATGCCCAGCAGAGCATCAACCTTGCATCGACGACACTCAGCCGCATCCAGAGCAAGGAAGACCAGCTCGTCGATCACTTCAACCAGCTGAACGATGCAGCCTTCACATGGCTCATGGAAAGCCGAAAAGAGTATCACGTGAAGGACTACGGCCATGTGTTTGAAAAATATATTAATAATTAGGTTCAAGTCACTGAAGACAGGCTGCTTATCGCGCAACCTGTCTTTTTTATTCGGTATTTTTATCTGTTTGGATTAATAACAATAGGATAAACGACTAGTTGCTGGGAGGATTGTGTATGAACGGAGAAGAAGCCTTACTGCATCCTGATACGGGTGTGACATCTGGGAAATTTGTTGAACGGTCATTAAATGAAATTCGTTTTTGGTCCAGAATCATGAAGGAACATTCTTTATTTCTTCGATTGGGATTTAGAGCAGAGGACACTCTATTAATCAATGAGGCTAATCAATTTTACCGCCTGTTCGAAAACATCGAACAAACCTCACGTTCCTTTACAAATCAATCAGATCCTGAGCAAATCAGAAGGTTTAATACAGAAGTGCAGCAAGCTGCAGCCAATATTTTCGGATTTAAACGAAAAGTATTGGGATTAATTCTTACATGTAAATTGCCAGGGGCAAATAATTTCCCCCTGTTGGTTGACCATACAAGCAGGGAAGCGAATTACTTTAGAAAACGATTAGGTGAATTGAATGAAGGCAAATTGAAGCCTCTTCCAGAAGCCATTATTAAAGAAAATGTCTTCTTCTTAAGGATCATGGCGGACCATGCTAAATTTATCGGCCATCTGCTGGATCCGTCTGAAAGGAAGCTAGTTGATATCGCACGAAATTTCAGCAATGATTTTGATCAATTGATGTATCAGGCAAGGGATCTCGAATCAATGAAGCCACAATCTCAGACCGTACCGCTTCTGGATCAATTCCTGGATCAAAATCGTGTGTCGGTATCCTCACTTCGGGACTTCAAGAAAACGGCACGTGATTTAATTGAGCAATGCAAAATAAAGAGTATTATTCATCCACTTTTAGCCGACCATGTGTTTCGTGAGGCTGATCGATTCCTTGAAATCATCGACATGTTTGATGCCCATCTAACCAGCCACAGTCCACAATCAAGTCAATAAAAGATGAATGCATTTAGAGAGCTGCCATGTCAGGCGGCTTTTCTTTTTGGGCACCTATCGGTAGAAGAAGGATTCTTTTAAAGGATAGGGAATCACTAAAAGGTTGAAAGGTGTGAAAGATAGATGCTTGCGATTAAAGCCTGCACTGAGGAGTATAAACGAATGCCTCACCAAAATCGATGTACTCCTACAAAAAGGCTGGAACAACAGAAGGTTCTGCCATTCCATCCGTTGAACCTCTATTCTATAATGAACAACAAGAATAGATTTACTGTAGATAAGACCATCAAGTGTAAGCCTGAAATGAACAATAAACAAGGAGTGTTTTTACATGGTGATTAAAGTAGATGATTTAACAGGAGCCGAAATTACGAGATTAATTGGGGAGCACCTTCAGGGAATGGAACAGCATTCACCGCCTGAAAGCATTCACGCCCTAAATCTGGACGGATTGAAAGAACCGGACATCACCTTCTGGAGCGTTTGGAAAGATGGACAGTTAATGGGCTGCGGAGCCTTGAAGGAACTGGACAGCCAGCACGGAGAGATCAAATCGATGCGCACTTCATCTGTCCACCTGAGAAAGGGTGTGGCGAGGCGAATGCTTCAGCACATCATGGAGGAGGCGAAGCGGCGAGGCTATCGCCGGGTCAGTCTGGAAACAGGCTCCATGGAAGCCTTTGAACCGGCCCGTAGGCTTTACGAGAGTTTCGGGTTTCAAATCTGCCAGCCGTTTGGCGATTATAAAGAGGATCCAAACAGTGTGTTTATGACGAAAGTTTTGTAATACATAAAGTATCTTAACGTTCACTTCAATAAAGGTTTATAAAGTCTCTTTATACTTTAAGCGTAAAATACTTCAAAGTTTAAGGAGATGAGCAAAATGAAAAGGAAGAAAAAGAAGGCAATACTGGCAGCGATTGCGGGAATTGTGGCCAGTTCACTTGGTTTCGGCAGTGGAACCTCAGTTTCTGCGGCAGAACATGATTCCAGCGATTTTGGGCCAAAAGGGTTTGACCTTCAGGCACACCGCGGAGGAATGGGGCTTACGGTCGAATCGACGATCGCATCGTTTTCCCATGCCCTTGAGATGGGCGTCAATACACTTGAGCTGGATGTTCAGATTACGCAGGACCACCAAGCGGTAGTCACGCATGACCGTAAGATCTCAAGCGGGAATTGTAAGGATACCAAGCCTGTGTATCAGGGAGATCCGGAGTACCCTTATGTCGGCAAATATATAAAGAACCTGACGCTAGAACAGATTCGTACGCTAGATTGCGGTTCAACCGCCAAGCCGCAGTATCCAGGGCAGGTAACGAGTCCGGGCGCGAAAATGCCATTGCTGACGGAAATCTTTGGCCTCGTTAAACGCTATAAAACAAATAATGTTTGGATGAACATTGAAACCAAGGTGGAGGCTGGTGCTCCGCAGGAAACGGCTCCCCGGGAGGAATTCGTTCAAACCGTAGCCCGCCAAGTGCGTGAGGCAGGCATGCTTAACCGTGTGTCGATCCAATCCTTTGACTGGGGTTCACTCATGCGCATGCGTGAGGTCGAGCCGAGATTGCCTATAATCGCACTTACGAATGGGCCGCAGTTTCTTCAGCCAGGCCAGCCGGGTGCATCTCCTTGGCTGGGTGGAATCGACATCGATGATTTTAAAGGGGACCTGGTTGCAGCTGCCCGTTCATTTGGTGCAGATGCTATTTCCCCCACCCATGGCTTTCCGCAGGATGGCAAAATTACCGATGACAGCTACGAGCCTTACTTAACAAAACAAATGGTTGAAGAAGCGCATAAAGCGGGAATGAAGGTCATTCCTTGGTCAGTGAATGACAAGCCAACCATGGACAAACTAATCGCAGATGGTGTTGACGGAATGATCACCGATTATCCGGACCGTCTTCGCGAAGTAATGCAGCAGCATGGCTTTAAGCTGCCTAAAGGATACCCGGCACCAGCGAAATAGTTTGCTGGAAAAGAACGGCATTCTGAGAAAGGATGCCGTTTTTTATTCTGTTAACATTCGATCGCCCCTGCTATTCGGCTGGGAAGTGACGATAAATTCAATATCGACATTGGTTTTATTAAACATTTGATGCGGAACGAGCGGTGGGACTTCATATCCTTCCTGTGGATGTAACTCTATAAGTTCGCCATCAACTTCAAGCGTAGCTGTACCTGATAACACAAAGAAAAATTGACGGGAACGATGATGATAGTGTCTTGTCTCATATGTATTTGGCGGCATACGTTCGTGAATAATACTTAAATCGATAGTTTTGACCAGATGCCAACCGTCGCATTGATCACCCCATACATAATGCTCAGCATTCATCTTACTCATTTTCATTCATAACACACCCTTCTCTTATTCTACTCACCTTTATTATAGAACCTCTGAAAAACATTTCAAAAAGCCCTGTGTTATAATGTTGGAATAAGTTTAAACGCAGAGGTGATTTATGAACGATTCAGAAGAATTTCTAGAAAAGATTTCCGAGGGACATATTTTTTATCATTTTAATGACGAAGAACTGTATCTGGAAAATTTAGTTTCATATATACTCTCTGGCTTAGAAAAACATCAGCTCATTCTAGTAATTGAGAACATGAAAATACTTCCCAAATTACAAGAGAAGCTTAACTTGTTATTAACGGAAGAACAACGATCGTACGTGCGAATGGTCAATAATTTTGATTATTACCTTTCAAACGGAGATTTTAATACAACTACCGTTGTAAAACACTTTGAACGTGATTTATCCTCTTTAAAAGATTTCAATTTGCCTATTCGGACTTGGGCACATGTTGAATGGTCTTCCTCTGAACCGGATGTCGAGCTGCTGAAGGATTTTGAAACAACCGCAGATGATTTTGTCTTACTGGAAAATACACTGTCGGTATGCGCATACTCTTCCGAACGCCTAACGTCTGAATTATGCACTCTCTTAAAAAAAGTACATAAATATTGTATGACAGATCACCATTTCTCGGAGTCAGCTTTGTATAATAGAACGTCTAATTAAAGAAGCCAGGATACCTGGCTTCTTTAATTTATGTGATAGCCGATTTGGCAAGCGGTAAAAGCTGTATTGGCAGCACTCAGTGCTTTACCATAAATCGCGAAGTGAATAAAATGTAAAGGTACATGAAGTAAACAGGCATCTTATCTGATTCAATATATATAATGATACGGGCGGAACTTATTGTTATAATTTACCTGTTAGAATATTATTCAGATGGAGCGTATTGAATTGATAAAGAATAAAAGATTACTATACATCTCCTTTGCTTTCATGTTTGTATCTATGGCATTGAATTTTCCTTTTCCTAATGCAAGTCCCTATGGTAATACAAATATATTAGGTCGGTCCGTTGAAACCGTAAACGGTATAAATGTCATCGGAATGATTTCACTGGGTTTATTGATGGCGGGCCTGTATTTTCTTGTGACATCCTTGAACCAATATCATGCACGGTTGGTAGTGCTGGCTATTGTGATGGCGATCTTTCTTCCTCATACTTTAGCGGATTCGTTCCAAAAGCATTTTGCAACAGGCATCTACGCCATTTCCTATAATAGTGATAAAGGCGATTGCACTTTTGAAATGGCAAATAAAACAACATTGCATGCAGTATGTAAACTCCCAATGAAAAACTACAGTCATAAGGATGTTCGGTTCACTGTAGCGCTTAGGGAAAAGTATGGGGATAAAAATGATATGAAGCCGGTCACACTTGTGAACGCAAATGCCCCGTATAACGCCATGTTACGGGGAAAGGAAAATAAAACGATAATAATCGAGAGAGAGATTGATGTATCACATATAAAAGATCATATTGAAGGTGGAGAACTTTCTCCAGGAATTATCATTACTTCGGGAAAATACAAGAGGCAATTATGAAACGATTTGGGGCTGCTTTGGTAGCCTTTTTTTCGTATAAAACAAACCTGCATATTTGCTTAATCTGAAACTTACAATGATATAAATGCGGAATTGGAGGTGGATCGCTTTGACGAAAGCGTTCAAAATGGCCATCTTTCTTTTGATCATCTTTCTTCCTTTTATCTTTTACTTTGATTTTACGAAGGAGGCTTTTGTATACAGCAAGACTAAAAATAGTGAATGGTACAAGGTCAACACGGTATCATGTATGGATCAGCAGAACAAACTTCATGTAATGACGGTTAAGGATGTTTATGATAAAGAGAGCAGCCGTTACCGGCACACCAACCTGTATTACACATCGAGCACCGATATGATGGAGCATGCGAACCTGAATAAAGGGCCGTTAACGATTTTTACAAAACAGCTGATGAAAGATGAAAAAGTGACGCTAAATAAACGGACTTCTAACTTGGTCAAAAAGAATGTGTTTGAAAACATCAAATCAATTGTTAAACAGCCTGAAAAGCTTTGCCGCAGTACCCATCCTTAAAAACCAGCCGCTGCTGACGAGGGGCTGTTATTTTTTTATTTCTGATTGGTGGTATAATTTGGCATATAACTTGTTGAGGAGGGAACGGGAATGGCAAGTATCATTGGACCGATGATCATTGGCTTGGATAGGATATTGGCCGGCTATAAAAGGATCGGTATTCTAACGATTTATCCCCGTTTATCATCCTGGTGTTTGGTGCCGCCGTAAAACAGGCCATATTCGTAATCGTTTTGGCGGATTCCGGCTTTGAAAATATGAAAACCCAAGAGGAGAAATCGAAGTGGAATTTCCTGTCATAGAGACAGAGCGATTAATTTTACGAGAAGTAACAACAGAAGATGCTAAGGATCTGTTCATCTACTTATCGGATCAAGAGGTTGTGAAGCACATGGGGCTGGAACCTTATCAAACAATAGAAGGCACAGGAGCTGAGATCAAATGGTACCAATCCATATATGAAGAAGGCACAGGAATACGGTGGGGAATCACGCTCAAGGATTCAGGCCGGGTGATTGGAAGCTGCGGCTTTCTTAACCGGCATCCTAAACATTTTCGGACGGAGATTGGGTTCGAGCTAAGCAAAGATTACTGGGGGAAAGGGATAGCGGGCGAAGCACTGGAAGCCGTTGTTGAATATGGATTTCAACATTTTCAGTTAGAGAGAATTGAGGCTTTAATCGAACCGGAGAATCTCGCGTCACAAAGACTGGTAGAAAAGCAGGGATTTATACGAGAAGGGCTGCTGCGGCATTACGAATATACGTGCGGAAAGTTCGATGATTTATATATGTACTCCATCTTAAAAGAAGACCTCCATAAAAAGGATACATAATGAAGCGATATACGTACCACCCGCCAAGGTTTAAGAACTCGACCCAATCCATTGACGTATTTAATGATCAAGGCAATTTAAACGAACGTATAACAGTCTGCTTAGAAAAACGGTGGACTCGTTATCTGAGTATTTTAACTTTGTCGACATTTTGGAATATCAGAACCATAAAAAAGAAATGATCAAGCAGAAGCAATAAAAAGCCTGGCTCCACATCGGAGGCCAGGCTGTTTTGTCTTTAAAGAACTCAAAATAAAAAGCGGGTGCAATTCAATCGTATAAACATATACTGAATGGATACTTGTGATCAGATGAGAAAGGAGAATTCACCTTTGACAAAATATCGGATCATGACCTTTGATGGAGGCGGTACCCTAGGTGCTTTAAGCTTACAGCTTTTGAACAGACTGGTTCAGAAGAACCCAAAATTAATTAGAAACACCCACGTTTTCGCCGGCAATTCAATCGGTTCATTCACTGCCCTTGCGTTGGCAAGTGGAAGATCGCCGAAGGAGACGTTCCGGTATTTTATGGAAAAAATCCTGCCGGCATTCAGTGTTTCCCGCCCAGGTGGACCTGTTTTTAACCAGCAATTGCCCTATTCTGGTTTCATTAATGCGGTACGAACCTTTTTTCCATCAGATCTTCGTCTCAAAAACTTAAAAAAACGAATAGTTGTCCCTTCATTTCAATTATATTCACCGGAGCTGAATCGTTGGACTCCTGTGTTGTTCCACAACTTTCCTGGCTCCCCTTATTTAAATGAGAAAGCGAGTGATGTGATACTGCGGAGCAGCGGTGCTCCCGCGACGCAACGAGCCTATCAAAACTACGTGGATGGGTATGTAGTAGCAACGAACCCGAGTACAGCCAGTATCTCGTTTGCAGTGGGTAAAGCCAAAGTGCCATTGGATCAAATTGCGGTATTATCCATTGGAACAGGTGAAACCCCGACGCAGTTAAAAAGAGATACGCACGGGTGGGGAATGGTGAGTGCAGATAACATACGCCCCGAAAATCTGAAGGACCTTCCTCCAAATTGGGGAGTCATTTTGGATCGATCGCCCAATGAACCCTTACTGCCATTTCTTCAGATTGTCGCCGGCGGAAATGGTTACTATGAATCCATGGTCAGTTCCAATCTTCTGGGAAATCGTTTTTTTCGGTTAGATCCACGGATCCCTAACCTCTCCAAAACGGACCCTGCAGTGGTTCCCGCTGTCATTGAAATTGCGAACAAAACCAATTTACAGCCTGCCGTTCAATTTATAGAGAGGAACTGGAACTGATCAAATTATATCGATTCCTTCTTCAGCTGCTATCAAGCGGTTTTTCCCCTGCAAAAAACAGCTAAAAGCAGTGTGATTTCACCTGCGAAATCCACTGCTTTTAGCTGTTTTTATACAATAAAAGAGAACGGCTTATTCCTAATTAGAATGAAATGACGCCGTATCCCATCATTAAAATGATGGCGAGAAGGATGATCAAGACAATCCACATCATCGGCATCGGGCTGCCTTTTCGTTTGCGGGCAACGAGCATTTCCATCACACCGATCAATACGATCGCAAGCACACCTTTTAAGACATACTGAAGCGGGAAGTTCAGTGTCACGAGCATGCCTACACCAGAGACGATCATGATGAGGTAGAACAGGCGCTGAAGCATGAGAGAAATCTTTTGGCTCTTCGTAAAGTAGGTGATCAGGAACAATACGATCAAGATCGCCCAAGAGCCTCTATGCATTTCGTAGAACATGTCAAACATTCATTTTCCTCCTTTTACCGGTCAACCGTATAAGTGCATATGAAACCATTCACCTATTTATAGTATCGGTTCCCATTTGTTTAAACAAGGGAAAGCCGCCAATATCCGAAAAATGTTCAAATGTGGTGCCAGGCACCTCGCAAGTGACCACTCCCGGCGTATAGCCTCTAAAGTACAAGGCCTGCAGCACGTGCGTGACACCGTTCATAAAGAGTGTGGAAGCAAGCAGCGGGAAAAGCGGCTGTTCTCTCACGGGATTCCTTGAGATATAAAGGAAGACAAGCACGATCACCAGGAGGATCAGGAGTAGCTTATAGCAAATGTACCTGTCGTCAGCTGGCCGATCGGCAGCCGGTTGAACGGAGGCACTTCCCGGTGGGCATCGAGGACGCCTATACTGTAAAGATCTCTTCAGCATCATGCACGATAAACACAGCGGGAAAGAGCCAAACCAGCTTTCTTGAAAGCGGGAGTCCGGTCTTCGCCTGCTTCTGTGGATCCAGTTCTGCCCTAGTCATCGAGCATTTTATACATCATGATGTCGTCCACATAGCTGCCATCGATATAAAATTCGTTCACGAGCAGCCCCTGTTTGATAAAGCCGTACTTTTCATAAAAACGGACGGCCTTCGGGTTCGTGGCCATCACCCTTAGAGACAGCTTCTTTTTGCCGAGGCGCTTCATCCAGTCCTCACCGGCCTTCATTAATTCGTTCGAGACGCCCTGGCCCTGAAAATCAGGATGCACCGCCAATGCCAGCTCGGCCACATGCTTGTTGCTGTCGAGCGGGGTAGGGATGCGGTAGGAAAAATAGCCGCAGATCCGGTCGCCGGAAACGGCCAAAAGCTGGCTGCCTTCCGGACAGTGCTTGGCATATTCCTCAGCGGAATGCCAGTAGATCCGCCGGAGCGGTATCCGTGTTCCATACGAGGTTCTCCAATTCGACCAGCTGCGGGAAGTCAAAACGGTTGGACAGACGAAACGTAAGATTAGCGATAGTCATTGTATTCTCTCCTTCAACGATTTCCATCCTTCTACTTCGAGTTTTCCCACTTAAAACCCTTCTTCCTTTGACAAGTGAGGAAGAGTGTGAGATATTTGCCTAACGAACATTAGTTAGGTGATGAAAAATGACAGCAGATAAAATTAAAGCAGCGGCACTTGCCCATTTTGCGAACCACGGCTACAGCGGGGCTTCTCTATCAGGGATTGCATCTGATGTTGGAATTAAAACGCCGTCGATCTACGCCCATTTTAAAAACAAGGATGAATTGTTTTTGGCGGTGACGGAGGAGGCGATCGCACGGGAATGGGAGCAGGCAACGGCTTATTTCAAAAACCGCAGCTCCTCATTCAAAGAGAAGCTGTATGGATTTTTACGATCGCAAAAGGAAAACTACGATGAGGATGAGCGGGCGAAGTTCTGGCTGCGGACGTCGTACTTTCCCCCGGAGCATCTGCACGATCAAGTGATGAAGGATGTATACAATCTATTGGATAAAATGGAGACTCTTCTGCTTCAGGAATTTAAAGAAGCAAAGGAACAAGAGCCACAGCTTCATTCGTTGAACATCGAGCATGCGGCCAAAGCGTACATCGCGCTGCTGGACGGTGTGTTCGTTGAGCTGCTGTATGGCGGAGAGAGAAGAACGGAAGAGCGGCTTGAAGCATCATGGTATATGTATGAACGGGCCTTATTCAGCTAAGAGGTGAACGTAAAATGAATCGATATTGGACATTAGTGATCATGGGAGGCATTTTGGAAGTGCTGTGGGTCAGCGGACTGAAGCATGCGGATTCTGCCCTGGCGTGGACAGGGACCGGACTTGTGATCATCATCAGCTTCTTCCTATTGCTGCCATGTTTGGATAAACTGCCGGTCGGTACGGTGTATGCCGTCTTTACCGGAATCGGAACAGCGGGAACCGTGCTTGCGGAAATGCTGTTCTTCGACGAACCGTTCAGCTGGGCGAAGATTTCCCTGATCGCGCTGCTGCTCGCCGGGGTCATCGGATTAAAAGCCGTTACGGGGGAACCGGCGGGGAAAGGAAGTGAAGCGTAATGGGCTGGCTTTATGTTGTGCTCGCCGGTGCGTTTGAGGTGTTAGGGGTCATCGGCCTGAATAAAGTGAACCAGAAGAAAAGCATTGCTTCGTTCTTGTTTCTGGCGCTCGGGTTCGCCTGCAGCTTTTCGCTTTTATCCCTTGCCATGGAAAGCCTGTCCATGGGAACCGCCTATGCGGTATGGACGGGAATCGGAACGGTGGGCGGTGTGCTTGTCGGAATGCTCGTATACGGTGAATCGCGCGACTGGAAACGCATTTTGTTCATGGCGATGGTGCTGAGCGCGGCAATTGGACTTAAATTTATTTCATGAAAAATTTTTCACAGTTTTGCTTTTTTTAGGCGAAATCACTATAATAAAAATGGGTATTAAAACAGTCCAAACATGGGCTGTTTTTTCTGGTTACAGCGTACAATGTTTAATAACAAACCATTAGAAAAATCAGGTGAAAACTATGAAACGTGCACGATTAATATACAATCCAACTTCAGGCAGAGAAGCGATCAAGAAGCAGCTTCCTTATATTCTGGAGCGTTTAGAAATTGCAGGCTATGAAACGTCTGCCCATGCAACAACACCGGAGGAAGGGTCAGCCACAAAAGCGGCCAAGCTCGCAGGCCAACGCGGGTTTGACCTTGTCATCGCTGCAGGCGGTGACGGAACGATCTATGAGGTTGTCAACGGCCTTGCCGATCTTGAAGAACGTCCGAAGCTCGGCATTATTCCGGCCGGAACAACGAACGATTTTGCCCGTGCCCTTGGCGTGCCAAGAACAATTGAAGGTGCGTGTGACGTCCTGTGCCAGGGTGCAGAAATACCCGTCGATATCGGAAAAGTCAACGACAAATACTTCATCAACATTGCCGGCGGCGGCCGTATTACCGAGCTGACGTATGAAGTCCCAAGCAAGCTCAAGACGATGATCGGTCAGCTCGCCTATTTCCTGAAAGGCATCGAGATGCTTCCGTCCATCCGTCCGACGTACGCGGAGATCGAGTATGACGGCAAGCTCTTTCAAGGCGAGATCATGCTGTTCCTCGTGGCGAACACGAACTCCATCGGCGGTTTTGAAAAACTGGCGCCGACGTCCGAGTTCAACGACGGCATGTTTGACCTGATTATATTGAAGAAAACGAACCTGGCTGAATTTGTCCGCATCGCGACATTGGCTCTTCGAGGCGAGCATATCAATGACGACCATGTCATCTACACGAAAGCGAACCGCGTGAAAGTACGGCCGACCGATAAAATGCAGCTCAACCTGGACGGTGAATTCGGCGGACTCCTGCCGGGCGAATTCGTGAACCTTCGCCACCACTTCCAGATGCTCGTGCCAAAAGAGCGCGTAAAACCAACAGAGGATGAGGCTCAATAAGAGAGCCCCATCTTTTCTTTATAAAAAGTCCCTTTATGTATGAGTCCTCGAGACTCCACACATAGAAGGGGCTTTGTTTTTGGCCAGAAAAGGAGTGGTTCATCGCATGGGGGAGCTCCCAGTGTGCAAAAGTAAGCAAATACTGTGACACATCGATGGGGGCCCCGGTGAGCAGTATGTTAACATAAGAGAGCTTATCTATCCTTTCGCCCGTTACCGCTTGAATTCTAAGGGTATACTCAGGATAGGAGTTAAACGGATGTTTAATGAAACGATCGTTTAACAAGAGAGTTATGCTACAATCAGGAAAGAACTGAACATAAAGGATCGATGTACAATGACGAAGGCAAATGTGCCGGTTTCAAAAAATGAAATCATAGAGGTGGAATTCACGGATCTGACCCATGACGGAGCCGGAGTGGCAAAGGTCGATGGATTCCCGCTGTTTGTCCCGAACGGCCTGCCGGGCGAGAAAGCCCAGGTGAAGGTCGTCGGCATAAAAAAAGGCTACGGCTTCGGCCGTTTGATGGAACTAACCGAAGCTAGCGGGCATCGGGTCGACCCGCCATGCCCGGTCTATAAAAGAGGCTGCGGCGGCTGCCAGCTTCAGCATCTGTCTTATGAAGGACAGCTGGAATTCAAACGCAAGCAGGTTGAAGATGTACTTCAGCGGATCGGCAAGCTCGACAACGTACCTGTCCTGCCGACACTCGGCATGGGGGACGAGCCATGGCGCTACCGGAACAAAGCCCAGGTGCCGGTCGGCGAACGCGAAGGCCAGCTGATCACCGGCTTTTTCAGAAGGGGAAGCCATGAGATCGTGGAGATGGACACGTGCATCATCACCGGCGACACCGCCGACGAAGCGATCCAGGCGGTCAAGGACATCCTGAACAAGTACGGCATCTCTCCGTATGAAGAGAAGCGCCATAAAGGCATCATCCGCCACGTCATCGCCCGCTTCGGCAAAACAACGAACGAGCTGATGATCGTCCTGGTGACGAACGGCAAAGACCTGCCGAACCGCAAAAAGATTGTGGATGACATCGTCCAGACCATTCCACAGGTCAAATCGGTCGTGCAAAACGTGAACACACGACGAACAAACGTGATCTTCGGTGACGAAACGAAAGTCATCTGGGGCTCAGAATACATTTACGATTACATCGGCGACATCAAGTTCGCCATCTCCGCCCGCTCCTTCTACCAGATCAACCCGCAGCAAACGAAGGTGCTGTACGACCAGGCCCTCAAGTATGCGGAGTTAACAGGGGACGAAACCGTCATCGACGCCTATTGCGGCATCGGAACGATCTCCCTTTTCCTGGCGCAAAAGGCGAAGAAAGTATATGGAGTAGAGATTGTACCGGAAGCCATTGAAGATGCAAGACGTAATGCGGAACTGAACGGAATGGACAATGCGGAGTTTGCCGTAGGGGAATCGGAAGTGGTGATTCCTCGATGGAAGGAGCAAGGCATCACACCGGATGTCATTGTCGTCGATCCGCCAAGAAAAGGGTGTGACGAAGCCCTGCTTCAAACGATTATTGAAATGAAGCCCAAGCGTGTGGTGTATGTGAGCTGTAATCCGTCAACGCTGGCGAGGGATTTGAGGATACTTGAAGATGGTGGATTTAAGACAGTAGAAGTGCAGCCGGTGGATATGTTTCCGCAGACGACGCATGTGGAAGCGGTCGCGTTGATAGAGCTAAAATAGCTTGGTATTAGTGGGCTTAGCAGGTTTTAGTTGAATATTTAATTGTGTTTTATATTCCCTCGGACTAAAAAGTCTGGGGGATTTTTCTTTAGGGGTCTAACTCTTACTTAGAACTTGTCACTTGATGACTGTAACTTTGGAACTTATGATAGTTTATTAAAGAAATTGAATTTAGAAATTGTTAAAAGAACCCACGAATGGGAAGGGTTATATTTCGGTAGAGTCAAAGAATGATGAAGAAATTGAACTTAATGAATTAGTAAATAATATTGAAAATCTACTTGAAGAATCAGTTGAATCCATCGGAAATTTGTTATACTTAAAAGCTGTACAATTTTCTGAATATTAAGTAAAATAACACATGGTAAGTGTAATCTGTCAATACCACACAACGACAAGGAGTGGAGTTATGAAACTTCTGCTTACATCTGCTGGCATCAATAACAAAAGCATACATGACGCGTTGGTTGACATGCTGGACAAGCCGATCGCCGACTCCAACGCCCTATGCATCCCCACCGCGATGTACGGACACCCCTGGGTTGGCCCCGGCGTCAAAGCTTGGGAGTTCATCAGCGGGAATGAAGATAATCCTATGGTAGACCTGGGCTGGAAATCCGTCGGCGTACTGGAGCTCACAGCGCTGCCAAGTATAAGTGAAGACCGCTGGGTGCCACTGGTACGGGAGACGGACGTCCTGCTGGTGGCGGGAGGCGACGCCCTCTACCTGTGCCACTGGATGCGGCAGTCCGGACTGGCAGACCTCTTGCCGTCGCTGCGTTCAGTCTATGTGGGAATGAGTGCTGGGAGCATGGTGATGGCACCTAACATCGGTGAATTCTTCGTTGGTTGGACTCCACCCAACGGTGGCGATGAAACGCTGAAGCTGGTCGATTTTGCAATATTTCCGCATCTGGATCACGAGATGCTGCCGGAAAACACTATGGCTGCCGCAGAGAGATGGGCCGCCGGGATGCAGGGGCCGGCGTATGCGATTGACGATCAAACCGCCATCAAAGTGATCGACGGAGCAGTCGAAGTTGTCTCCGAAGGACATTGGAAACTGTTTTCGCCCTGATATTACTCCGCCGCTAAACATATCAAAATCGCAGGCGAGATTCTTATGATGAAATACACCATACTGAATTTGATTTATCTCTCCCTATTAGTAGAAGGAAGGCTACTGAACAAACAAAATGAAAAGTAACCTTTAAACAGATTTTCGTCACTGAGGAGGTTACTTTTTGTATGTCCTTTTAGAGCCTTATATGCATGAGGCATGACTTTCGTTGATTGAAGTGGGATCAGGAGAAAAAAAGAGCCACTACCATACCAACCATTCTCAATTCAAAAGAAGAATTCAAACAGGCTGTAAGGCGAAAGTGGAGGGCTCGGGTTTAGAAAAAAAGGTTTTAGAGTATACTCCCTTGTTAAACCATGTTTCGTGCAAAAGTGTTATCATTACCACCTACACTATGGTCGGATTTTTAAATGTTGGATCGATAAAAAGGACAAACCTCAGAAATAGAGGTTTGTCCTTATTTAAGATGCGACTAAGCTGATTTTTGATTGATTAGTAAATTGTTCTTCTTTAGAAATGTAAATAACAATTTAAAAATTATTAAGCCTATAAATGCGCCCAGAGTGTTCATCATGAGGTCATCAATGTCAAATGCTCGATAATTATACCCTATTAATTTACCAGCAATAAGCTGGGTTGTTTCAATCGTTAAGCTCACCAGAAAACTGACAATCATAACCTTTTTCTTCTTTATATTTGAAAATAGTATAGGCAATGCAAATCCAAGTGGAATAAATAATAAGATGTTACCACCTATTTGTTTTATTATCACAGGAGAGTAACCGGTTTGGATGGCTTCTTTTATTCCTTTAAAAGGAATATAGTTATTTGGCAGTCCTAATTTATCTTCAATCATAGTATCTATTAAAAACTTTTGGTATGGAAAGGGAAATAAAGTAACAGATACTGATCCGGCAACATAGAGACCAACTATCACCCAATAAAAAAACTGTAAGCCAGTAATTGACCGCTTTAAAAACTTACTACCAAAAATCAGCGCAAAACAAATGATTATAACAATACTAGGAAAAACACCATTTAACATACGATAACCCCAAACTTATTTTAGTAACTTAAAGATCCAGAACCTTTAATCCTTAGACCATTTTGGTTTTTCCAAATTTCATAACCATATGATTCTCCAGTTGTAACGGCACTGCTTGAATCTGTATAAAGTGATCCAGAACTGGATTTCTCGTATTGCAATTTATCAACAAGTGTAGATGAGAGAAGTCCCTTTTTATAAATGTGAATTGTAAAGTAATCATCTCCACCCCAGCTACTCATATTAATTGTACCAGTAACGGTACCTTTTGTAGAAGTGTATGTACCTATTGATAATTGATGTGTCATATCAAATGTAAAGCTTTTAGAGGCAGCTAATGCACTGACTGGCATTAACATAACAGAGGTGAAGACTAAGATTCCTGCGATTCTTTTAAACTTGTATTTCATAGGTATTCCCCTTTTAAGTTAATAGTTATTCGCGCAAATGACTACCATATAATAACATTAAATTCAAAATATTGTCAATATAATTCATATTTTTACAAAATTCGATAAATTAAAACAAGCTGTAATAGAATGCCTTTCTTCTTGAAAGAAACAAATAAGTTTGATAAAGGCTTATTAAAACAAGTGTATAAACTCACCAACAACTCATTTGTTGCCACATACAGTCTGGACATGGAGAAGTCGTGACGAACCATTTACCAGTCCGATCCTGATCTCGCTAAAAAATTCTTTTGAATTTCGGTAAATCCAGTGTTCGATTTTCTTTTCAGTCTTTTCTTATTTAACTCGAAAAGTGGAATAATGGTTGATAGGGGTGGATCTTTAGCAGGAGATTATTTTGATTGTACAGAGATTGTGGAGCTAAACTATTTTCAATCCGTTTGATAATAAGTGTTTAAGCATGGTATAAGTATAAATGAAGCAGGGATATCTTGCTTTTTAATTTTGGGATAAGGGTTTGTCCAGGTATCCCATGATGAGAGGATTTGGATTTGAATTATGAAAGATAATTTTTGGCGTGAGTTACCACGGCCATTTTTTATACTAGCACCAATGGAAGAAGTGACGGATGTTGTGTTCCGTCATGTGGTAAGTGAAGCAGCAAGGCCTGATGTGTTTTTTACAGAGTTCACAAACAGTGAGAGTTATTGCCACCCAGAGGGGATTCAGAGTGTGAAGGGGCGTTTGACGTTTACAGAGGATGAACAGCCAATGGTAGCCCATATATGGGGAGACAAGCCTGAAAATTTTCGGCAGATGAGTATTGGCATGGCGGAACTGGGCTTTCGGGGGATCGATATCAATATGGGCTGTCCTGTACCGAATGTGACACAGAATGGGAAGGGAAGCGGCCTTATCCTTCGTCCGGAAGTAGCGGCAGATTTAATACAAGCCGCAAAAGCAGGAGGATTGCCCGTAAGTGTAAAGACAAGGCTTGGTTTCACGGATGTAGACGAATGGCAGGATTGGCTCACACACATCTTAAAACAAGACATTGTCAATCTATCCATCCATCTGCGTACACGGGAGGAAATGAGCAAAGTAGATGCGCATTGGGAGCTGATCCCGGAGATCAAGAAACTCCGTGACGAGGTGGCACCCGATACACTTTTGACGATCAATGGGGATATTCCTGACCGTCAAACGGGCTTGAAGCTCGTTGATCAATATGGGGTGGATGGGGTGATGATTGGGCGTGGTATTTTCCATAATCCATTCGCCTTTGAAAAGGAGCCGAAAGAACATAGCAGTAAGGAATTGCTTGATCTCTTACGATTGCATCTGGATCTCTATGATCAATACTCCGAATTGGAGCTGCGTCCGTTCACGGCCCTTCATCGCTTTTTTAAGATGTATGTCAAAGGCTTTCGAGGGGCAAGTGAATTAAGAAATCAATTGATGAGCACAAAATCAACAGATGAAGTGCGTGTGTTGCTCGATAACTTTGTTTCAAAGAATCTTGATGGTATGGGGGAACTGTAGAAGTGTTCCGAGAAAAATGGTGTCTTAAATGAAGTATTGCTAACGGGATCAGGTGACACAGGTTCCGTTAGTTTTTTTGAGAGAAGGGAGCGGATAGTAATAGCCATTCATGCTTCAAGAAAATTATTCCTTATTTAGAAAGGCGCCACGTAGGAATAAACAGGCGATTCCAAAGTGAAATAGTGGCCAAACCCAGGGTTATTTGTGTGTGCTTCCCCCAGCACGTTAAGCCCAAGTTCAAGAAAAAACGCTTTTGCAGCAGCAAGGTCCTCTACAATGATACCCACATGATCAATTCTACGAATCTTCATGTCTACCTCCCATGTTCCGAAGTTTAATCCGGTATGTCTCTAAAGGAACTTCTCGATGGCTTAATCGTTTTCCTCTTTATTAACCAAACAGGTATGGGCCCCATAAACAAAGCACTGCTCATGGCCCGTATATACCTAACCGCTCTTCAATACCTTCCAAAACCTCTTCTGGCATTTCCCTAATCTTGATATCTTCCCCCAGAAACAGCAGCCAATTGGTGACTTCGTTCAGTTCTTCTTGCTTATGAACATAGATAAACGTTTTTAATAGAGCTGTGGTCTGATAAGGATTCGTATAGGAAATCGAAACTTTTAAAGGATGGTATTTTTTGAACTGGGCGATGGCTTTTGGGCCGAGCTCGAGGACGAGGTTGATGGCTTCTTCCTGCTTGCTCAGTTTTTCCAGGATCTTTTTCTTGCTGACTCTTTTCTTCACTGGGTAGGATTTAACCTCAGTGAGATGGTCGACAGGGATGATTTTCTTTTTTTCTTCCTGTAAGTCAAAGCCTTCGATCAGCCAGGCACTTTTTTCACGAAACAGGTGCAGGAGATAGATCGGATACGATGTGATGCTCTTCTCTTTTCTGATGGTAAGTGATAAATAGCGGTCCACAAGCAGGGTTTGGATCAGTGTTTCTAACATGGGATGGGGAAGGTCAGAGAGATCAAGCAAATCAGGATTGTGCGGATTGGTTCCTTCAAAAAGCAAGATCTGATTTAAAAGAACGAGGTCATCCTGCTGGTTTTCGGATATCAGACCCAATAATTTTTCAGCTAAAGACTGACGGCTCTTCAGATAAGGGAGTTGCTGGTTTCTGGTGGCCATAAAGGCAATAAAAAGCGCTTTGACCTCATGATTGGTAAAGCGGACATCGGGCAGGACAGAGTTGTGCATGACAAAATAACCCCCGTCCCTTCCAACTTCAGCGACAAGGGGCATTCCCATGGCCTCAATTTCTCTTATGTCTCGAATGGCGGTCGAACGGGAGATATTAAACTCCCGCATAATTTCAGAAATGGTAAATTGGGCACGATTGTTGATGTACCGCATAATGACATTGATCCGCTCAACTTTTTTCATCGGGGCTCCTAAACAGTATCATTTTTTGACATAATTTAAGGCTATGATATACCTATCAAGCAATCAATACAAATCATTAAAAAAATGGAGAAGAGAGGTATTGAACATGGCCAATTATACCCTGGAAGAAAAAGAAGGCTTTACCGTGATCGGTCTTGGAACGGAGCTAAAGAGCGATTACACAGACTATGCGGGCATTCACAAGGAAAAGGCAGACTTTTGGCAGGCAGTCGGCCAAGATGGAAGGCTGGATACGTTAAAATCCATGGCGTCAAATGACTACATTTTTGCGGTGAATGAAGCGGTGAACAACAAGATGATGCATTATGCCGGCGTCATGACAGAGGAACCGGCTCCAGAAGAAGCCAGAGTGATCCAATTTCCTAAAGGGGAATACGTAGTGGTCAAAGGGGAAGGGGAATCGGCTGATGATCTGAATAACAAGCTTGCGGCAGTCGCCTTTGGGCAAGTCCTGCCAGAAGCAGAGAATGTTGCCTATGTTGGCGGACCCAATGCATCGGTTGAGATGGGGAAGCGTAACGGCTTGATTTATGGTGAAATGTGGATTCCTGTTATCCGAAAATAATCGTAGGGAGGAAAGGCTATGAGCTATACCGTTGATTTTAAAAATGTGTCGGAAGCAGGTTTGGAATCTTCACCTGCAGCAGAAGCACTTGCTGGTTTACGTGCGAATGAAGCCCGTTACTTTATGAACAAATACAAACACGAATTTAAAGTTGTACCAGCCAGCGAAAGCCAGGAGACCATTGATTATGTGAACCGGATTCTAAAAGAAGAACGTGATATTGAGTTTGCGGCCAAACCTTTGGAAACGTCGAGGTTTCAAGTGGAAAACATCCAATTTGCCTACGTCTTTTATGAGGATGGTCTTGCGGTCAACGTCATGTATACAGTTGATGACCCTAAGAAGCGGGCCGTTGGTTTTAAGCTTTCTGAAGGGATGGCGGTACCAAAGGAGTTAGAAGGCAAGTTTAAGTTTGCCAGACAGAAGTCAAAACTAGCTGGAACCATTCGGGGCTCGTTCTTTGTCATTAAAGGAGAATATTAAAGTAAGCGCAGTACACTGGCATGGCTTATCCCTTAAATTAGGCAGAAACCGAAAATGGTTTCTGTTTATTTTTTTGAACTGGGTATTTCAATTTGGAGCTTCAGGTTAATGATATATCCAAAGAGGCAGTAAACTTGTCATTGATTTATATAAAGAATAAAGCGATAAAATAAATCCTGATAACCCGTTCACCAATAAACCATAGCATTCGCCGGAACAAAGTGAAAACCATTGATAAGAAAGCAGCCCATTTTCAATCTACTTGAAATTAAGCAGAAAAAATATAAGAACTTTAAACTGGAAAATACACTTTACAATTTTGATTTTTTGAGATTTGTCCTGCTAAGGAATTAAAACCATTTACCATTTAACTCACTGGAGAAGATGAATAAACTCACCAGCATCTCGCCAGTGTTGCCATATACAAATAATACGCCAATGAGATACTATTTAGAGCCATGAAAACAGAGTAAAGAAAAATCTTAGGATGAGCCATATTAATTGAGATTATCCTTTTTATTATTTGTAAGCGTTTTAAAATCCTCTTGCAATCTATCTTCCCTCATGCTAAATTATACCCAAGAACAAAAATCTAAACGTTTACATTATTGTTCAAACTGGACAACTAAGAATCATACATACAAATTCTATTCTTTTCTGTAAAAATCTAAACGTTTACATTTTAGGAGTTTTGTCCAATGGAAGGGAAAGCGAATATTCAGGATGTGGCCAGGCTGGCCAATGTGTCAATTGCGACGGTTTCTCGGGTAATCAATAACCAGGGCGGCGTGCGCAAGGTGACGGAGGAGAAGATCCTTAATGCCATAGAGGAGCTCGGTTATATCCGCAACGCGGCTGCCCGGACGATGAAGAGCAAGGATACGAAGACGATCGGGGTCATTGTCCCTGACATCAGCAACCCGTTCTTTCCGCTCGTGATGGCCGGAATCGAGCAGAAGGCCAGGGAGAAAGGGTACTTTGCGATCCTGAGCAGTACGAACGAGTCGCCGGTCGTGGAGGAAGAGATCCTGAAGAACTTCATCGAGCGGGGCGTGGATGGTGTCATCCTCACCACGGCCAACGAGAACGGCGACCATCTGAAGCAGCTTCATGAACAGGGCATACCGATGGTGGCGGTCGACCGCAGCATTCAAAGCTATGACGTGGATACGGTGCTGGTCGATAACGTGAAGGGGTCGTATCAAGCGGTGCAGCATATGATCCTTCAGGGGCATAAGAAGATCGCGATCATTTGCGGTCCTCAGAACACATCACCGGGACGCGACCGGTTCATCGGCTACAAAAAGGCGCTCGAGGATTACAACCTGAAGCTGGACGAGCGTTACGTTTTCCAGGGGGATTTTGGAGAGCGGAGCGGGTATCAGGCAGCTCACGAGTTTTTCTCCTTAAACCACCGGCCGACTGCCATTTTCTCGTCCAATAACCTGATGACCACCGGGTGTGTAAAAGCGATCGGTGATCTCGATTGGAAGCTTGGCGAGGAAATTTCGTTCTTCGGTTTTGACGATGTCGATATCGCCACATTCGTGAATCCGAAGCTCAGTGTCGTTTCCCGTCCGATGAATGCGTTAGGGGAGATCGCATTTCAGCTCCTGTTTGAACGGATTCATTTTAAAGGGGAGATGCCGAAGCGGGAATACAACCTGTCACCGGAACTCATCATCCGGGATTCCTGCCGGCTGCGTTTTCCACACAACTCGCCTACCGGACAATCTCTTAAAAAGTAAACGGGCACAAGAGGAGGTCACTCTGTGCCTTCTCTTTACCGCATGGATGTAAGCGCTTTACTAAAAATTGATGGAAGAAGAGGGGATGTTACATATGAAGAACCATGCATTGATTCAGCTGCTTGATGGCTATTTGAACCGCACGCCGATTTTCCAGTTTATCCTCGTCTCCCTGCTGTTCCCGTTATGGGCGGTGGCGGCAAGCCTGAACGATATCCTCATTGCGCAATTTAAACATGTGTTTGAACTCAGTGACTTTGCAAGCGCTTTCGTACAGAGTGCGTTTTACGGAGGCTACTTTCTCGTAGCCATTCCGGCATCGATGGTCATTAAGAAGATGAGCTACAAGTTTGCGATCATGACCGGTCTTCTGTTTTATATCGTAGGCTGCTCGATGTTTTATCCGGCATCAAACATGGGGACGTACACGATGTTCCTGTTTGCGATCTTTGCGATTGCGATCGGGCTAAGCTTTTTGGAAACAGCGGCGAATACGTACAGTTCGATGATCGGGCCGCAAAAATACGGAATTCTTCGCTTGAACATTTCTCAAACGTTTTACCCGCTTGGCTCCATCGCAGGAATTTTACTCGGGAAGTACCTGGTGTTCCAGGAGGGGGCAAGCCTTGAATCCCAGATGGCGAAGATGTCTGCGGCTGAAGCGCATGCGTTTGGGCTGAAGATGCTGCAGCATACCCTTCAACCTTATAAATATATCATCTTCGTATTGATTGCCATGTTCATCCTGTTCGCCGTAACGAAATTCCCTGTCTGTAAGCCGCTGGTTAAGAGTGCGAAGGGGACTGAGAAATCACCCGGCATTGGCGAGACCCTAAAATACCTGGCAGGCAACAAACGATTCAAAAATGGAATTGCTGCTCAATTTTTATATGTCGGAATGCAGGTAACGGTCTGGTCGTTTACGATCCGTTTGGCGCTCGACTTGAACCCGGATTTCAATGAACGAACGGCGTCCAACTTTATGGTCTACAGCTTTATCGCCTTTTTCGTCGGAAAGTTCATCGCGAACTTCCTGATGGCACGCTTCTCGCCATCGAAAATTCTGTTCAGCTATTCCATCATCGGTTCCGCGCTCCTGGCGTATGTGGTCCTCGTTCCGAATATGACGGCGGTTTATGGAGCCATCGCGGTAAGCATGCTGTTTGGTCCGTGCTGGCCAACCATTTATGCGGAAACACTTGAGGTCGTAGAAAAGAAGTACACGGAAACGGCTGGAGCGATCCTCGTCATGTCCATCGTCGGCGGTGCGGTCATTCCGGCTCTGCAGGGCTATGCGTCTGACGTATTCGGCTCCATGCAGACGGCGTTCCTCGTATCGATGGCGTGTTTCGTTTACGTCGGCATTTATTTCTTCGGAGAGATGAAAAAATCTGCTGTGAAAAAGAGAGACGGAAAGATCGGATTGGCTCAGTAAAAAGTAGTGACCTGTCAGGCAGCCTGTGCTGGCTGCCCAGATGGGTGACTCAGCAGGAAAGGGATGCTAGACATGACAGGAATCGTTGAATTGCAGCGTGACTTTTTTAAAGAATATAAAAAAGTAATCTACAGAGATGAGGAATTTACAGCGAGTCTGTTCCGCTATCCGTCAGGGGTGGAGGCGATTGAGCTCATCAATTCTCGGGGACGGATGGTCGTTTTGCCGTATATGGGGCAGATCATCTGGGATCTTGAGTTTGACGGGACTGACCTGAAGATGAAGAACATGTTCTCCCAGCCGAAAAGGGCGATTGAAATCGTCGATACATACGGCTGTTTTGCCTTTCACTCCGGGTTGATCGCGAATGGCTGTCCAGGTCCGGACGATGACCACGAGCTGCATGGCGAGATGGCGTGTGCCGAGATGGACCGGGCATGGCTTGAGATCAGCGAAGAGGGAATCAAGGTTTGTGGAGAGACCGAATATGTGAAGGGCTTTGGACATCACTATTTGGCATCACCGAGTGTTACCATGGTGAAGGAAAACTCATTTATTGAGATGAATATGAAGGTGAAGAACCTGTCAGGATCCGGCATGCCGCTTCAGTATATGTGCCACACAAATTATGCGTATGTGGAAGAAGCAGAGATGAAGCAGAACATTCCGGATGATGCTTTTGTGCTTCGGGAATCCATACCAGCACATGTGAAGCCGACCGAACAATGGCTGGCATACAATAAGAAGCTTTTGAACGGAGAAGAAACGCTGGATGTGCTGGACAAGCCAAAGATGTATGACCCGGAGATCGTCTTTTTTGCCGATCACTTAAATGCTTATGGTGAAGAAGCCGAGTTTGAGATGACGGCACCGGACGGAACGTCTTTTTTCACAAGGTTTTCAACGGCAGAGCTGAACCATGCGACCCGCTGGCTGCTTCATAACAGCGACCAGCAGGTAGGAGCGTTCGTACTGCCTGCGACATGCCGTCCGGAAGGATTTAAAGCAGCGGAAAATGCTGGAACATTGATCACGCTCGGTGCGGGAGAAGAGCGTTCATTTACCGTTGTGACCGGTAAGAAATAAGGAGGAAGAGATATGGATATTGCAGTGATCGGATCCAACATGGTGGATCTCATTTCGTACATTGATAAGATGCCAAAAGAAGGGGAGACGCTTGAAGCGCCGGACTTTGAAATCGGCTGTGGCGGAAAGGGAGCGAACCAGGCGGTAGCCGCGGCGAAACTCGGCTCAAAAATCATGATGGTCACAAAAGTCGGGGATGACCTGTTTGCCGACAACACCATCAGCAACCTGAAAAAGTACGGCATTGATACGGAATTTACCGTCAAGGTGCCTGGCACCTCGAGCGGGGTCGCGCCGATCTTCGTGGATCCAGAGTCCAAGAACCGCATCCTCATCATTAAGGGAGCGAACCAGCATCTTTCGCCGGAGGATGTGGACGCAGCGGCCGAAAAACTGAAGCAGTGCTCACTCATCGTCCTGCAGCTGGAGGTTCCGTTGCCTGCCGTTTACCGTGCGATTGAATTCGGAAACGAGCATGGCATTCCGGTCATCTTGAACCCTGCTCCAGCGTCCAAGGAACTGGATTTTGAGTACGTGTGCAAGAGCGACTTCTTCATTCCGAACGAAAGCGAGCTGGAGATTCTGACGGACATGCCAGTGGAAACGGACGAACAGATTCGGGCAGCGGCAATGACGCTGATCGAACGCGGATTGAAGAATGTCATCGTCACGATGCGAAGCCGAGGAGTGATGTGGGTAACGAGAGATGATGTACAAACCGTCGCTTCACACAAAGTGAATGCCATCGACACGACAGGTGCCGGGGACGCGTTCATCGGCTGTTTCTCTCATTATTATGTGCAAAGCGGAGATGTGATGGATGCGATGAAAAAAGCGACCGCATTTGCGGCATTGAGTGTAACAAAGCGCGGGACACAGACATCGTATCCGGGCAGGGAAGAAGTGGAACAGTTTTTAAAAGCAAGCGTTTAATCGTTAAAACACCCTAACCTAAAAATAACAGGAAAGGAGCGGCTCTTTTGATTGATAGTCATCAGCACTTTTGGAAGCTTCAACGGAACGATTATGGCTGGCTGTCAGAAGACATGGGGGTGCTCTATCAGGATTACATGCCGGAAGACTTAACGCCATTGCTGAAGCAGTATCAGATTTCGGGGACGGTTGTTGTTCAGGCGGCACCTGCATATGAAGAGACTTTGTTTCTTTTATCTTTGTATGACCGCTATGACTGGATCTGCGGAGTCGTTGGCTGGCTCGATCTATCGTCTCCATCGTTTCCTGCGCAGCTAGCGTCACTTTTGGAGCACCCCGGAATTGTTGGTCTGAGGCCGATGCTGCAGGATATTGAGGAACCGGATTGGATTTTACAAGACCAGGTCACAGAGAATGTGAACTGCCTTCATCAACATCATCTTCCTTTGGATCTATTGATTAACCAAAAACACATTCCGTCTATCTTAACTCTTTTGAAAGCGCTCCCTGAATTAAAGGCGGTTGTGGATCACATGGCGAAACCGAATATATCAGGTGGAGAGCTGGATGGCTGGAAGCAAGATATGAAATCCTTATCTGAATATCCAAATGTGTGGTGCAAAGTATCGGGCTTCATGACAGAAGCGGAACCATACACGTGGAAAACAAAAGACTTTGAACCTTATATCGGCCATATTGTTGAGACCTTCGGGACATCACGTCTGCTCTTTGGCAGTGACTGGCCCGTCTGTTTAGCAGCAGGCAGCTACCAGGACACAATAGAGATCATAAGGGAGAACCTGCAGAGCACTGTAAGTCCGGCGGAAATGGACCAAATTTTCTCTGAAAATGCCAGGCAGTTTTACAACCTAAAGGAACGAAAATCGGTCTTATAAAAAAGGAAAGGGGAATCATGATGAACAGACTTGCCAATCGAACAGCGCTTGTTACAGGAGGAAGCCGCGGGATCGGGGAAGCGATCGTGAGACGGCTGGCTGAGGAAGGTGCCAATGTAGCGATCAACTATACTTCGCCGGGTTCCTTTGAAAAAGCCAATGCACTAAGACAGCAAGTGGAGGAGCAATTTCAAATCAAGGCGATGGTTGTGAAGGGAAACGTCGGGATCAAGCAAGAGGTCGACCAGATGATCGATGAAGTGGAAAAGGAATTGGGATCGGTTGAAATTCTGGTAAACAATGCGGGGATCAACCCGTTTGAACCTTTTTTAAGCCTTTCAGAAGAAACCTGGGATAAAACGTATCAGACCAATGTGAAATCGATTTTTTTAACCTCACAAAGAGTGGCGAAGAACATGATCCAGAAGAAGTACGGAAAAATTATCAACATCACCTCTACAGCAAGTACTGTTGTGACGAGCCCGGTCGTTCCTCATTATATCTCTTCAAAGGCCGCAGCCGCGCACTTAACAAGAGCGCTGGCCATTGAACTGGGCAAATACAATATTAACGTCAATGCTGTCGGTCCGAGCACCATTGCAACAGACATGTGTGAGGATTATCTGGCAGATCCAGAGATCCTGGAAAAAGAAATCGAAGCGAATCCCATGAAACGATTGGGAACAGAGAAGCAAATCGGAGATGCGGCCGTCTTCCTCGCTTCAGATGAAGCAATGCAGGTCAACGGGCACCTGTTGATGGTAGATGGCGGATTAACGGTGAAAGCGGCACAGCCGGAAGACCACATGGATCATGAGGCAGCCATACGATGAGGATCTCTGCTAATATTGTGAAAGCACGCAGAAAGGACAAGAGACATGCTTAAGGGCATTCCTCCCATCATTTCTCCGGAACTGATCAAAATTCTGATGGAGATGGGCCATGGCGATGAAATGGTTCTTGCCGACGGGAATTTTCCGGCAGCCAGTCATGCTCGCCGATTCATTCCCGGGTATGGCCACGGCGTAAGTGATTTCCTGCGTGCCATCCTGGAATTGTTTCCGCTCGATACATATGTGACAGCTCCAATCGTACTAATGAATCCAGTGGAAGGTGATAACAATCCGCCGGCGATCTGGAAGGAATACGAGGAAATCTTAGGAAAAATGACAGGTTCTCCCGTTCCATTTGAAACGCTGGAACGGCATGCATTCTATGAGCGCAGCAAGGCTGCCTATGCCATTCTGGCGACAAGTGAACAAGTACCGTATGCGAATATCATTTTAAAAAAAGGTGTTTTATAGTTAATGAAACACTGATGCGAAGGCACACTTTACTGCTTTAATAAATGCGGGCTAGAAGATATTTTCATAAGCTCGGTTCCGAGGTGTTGATGGTCACCAAAACGCTGTGAGGGAGTAGAAGCATAGTATTAAACGATCGTTTAATAAGCAGAAAAACCCTGTCAGCAGCAAACAAAAGGCTGCGTGGCAGGGTTTTTTAGTAATAAAGGAAATTATTTCGGTTCCGTTAACGGACGATCCGGCTTAACAGCAAACCACAAAACAACAGCAGCAAGGATCGGCATGATCGAAATGATGAGTGTATTTTCCCAGCCGACCGTCTGGGCAAGCCATCCACAGAGTAGAGGGGATAAAAATGCGCCGATGTTGCCCCAGAGGTTCATCCAGCCTGAAACGGAACCGGAGAATTCATTCCCGAGGTCAACAGCTGCAGCCCATGAAGTCACTACCGGAAACCCAAGGGAACCAAGGGAGATGGTTAACCAGAGGACATTCATCCAAGGGGTAGTCGCATAGGCAGCCAGGTACATGGATATCGAAAAGACAATCAGTCCCCCTATGGCTAAAGCACCGCGGGCGATGAGCTTCGACTTGCCGATTTTTACAAGATAATCAGATATGGCACCGCCCGTCATAACGGTTACAAAGATACAGAGCCAAGGAAGGCTTGCTGCGAAGCCCATACTGGCCAAAGAAAAGTCTCTCGCTTCTTGGAGGTAAGTAGGAAGCCATACTAAAAAGAAGGTAACTATATAAAGGACCACAAAGTATTGTAAACCGAGTGCCCAAAAACGGCCATTCTTTAAAAAGGCTCTCCAAGGAGCAATCTCTTTCTTCTCTTCTTGTACCGTTCGATTTTCAAGAATGTATTGAGTTTCTTCTTTACTGATAAAGGGATGATCTTCTGGTTTATTTCTCCCGAGCCAGTACCATAAAAAGGCCACGACTACTCCTAGAAAGCCAAAAATATAAAAAACAGCCTCCCATCCCCATTGTTGAAAGATAGCTACGGTCAGAACCGGCGCAATAACCGGTCCGAAGTAGGAACCAGCCAATAATGCACTGGAAGCACGTCCTTTTTCCTGTTTGGGAAACCAATACGTATTAAACACGGCATTTCCCGGATACATTGGTCCTTCTCCAACACCAAAAAGAAAACGAACAGCGGCTAATAGACCGTGTGATTTTACAATGGCCGTCAACCCAGTAAAGATGGACCACCAGACTAAGGCAAAAAACACAATTTTTCTGGCTCCGAAGCGTTCAGCCAGCATTCCCGCTGGAATTTGTGATAAAGCATAGCCTAATGAAAAAAAGGAAGCAAGCAGCCCAAACTGTACCTTTGTCATATTTAAATCGTCCATCATAGGCTTCGCAATGACCGCGATGTTGGAACGGTCCATATAGGCGATCAAACCAATAACAAAGAATAATAAAGCGAGCCACCAGCGTACTCGTGAACGGGGTTTTGTATTACCGCTGAATTCCATTTCTTGTTTGCTTATGGGTTGCTCCATTTTTCAGTGACCTCCTCAAATTTTATACAATTCCGGTCTTCTATCCTTCAGCACCGGCATCCTCTCACGGACGGAGGAAACGGAGTCAAGGTCAATTGTGGCATAGAGAATGGTTGGTTCTGAACCTGCTTCCGCAATGATCTCTCCCAATGGGCTGATGATCATAGAATGTCCATTGAAAACATCATTTTCGTTTCGGCCGGCTACATTGGCTCCAATCACAAAGAATTGGTTTTCAATCGCTCTTGCACGAAGGAGTATTCTCCAGTGTTCTTCACGCTGGATCGGCCATTGCGCCGGAACGAAAAGAACCGATGCATTTTCAACCGCGTAATGGCGCATGAGCTCAGGGAAACGAATATCATAACAAATCACTGTACTGGCCCGATGGTTACCCAAATCAAACAAGGGAGAATCAAGACCGCCTTTTAAATACTGGTCTTCCTTCATAAGGCCAATTAAATGCATCTTGCTGTATGTATTAATGAGCTCTCCTGATGGGTTGTAGCTCAGGCTTGTGTTGTAAACACCGTCTCCCCGATCGGCTGTGAATGAACCGCCAATCAGCCAAATTTGGTGCTGTTTTGCTTTTCTTGATAAAAAGAGGCTTGTTTCTCCATCAATGGGTTCACTGTGTTTGCTTAAATGCTTAAAATCATAACCGCTTAACCACATCTCCGGCAGGACAACAATCTCTGCTCCGTTAGAAACGGCTTCATCAATCTTTTGCTCGGCATTCAACAAGTTGCTTTCGCGATCCCCCTGCAGCACATTTAACTGGCATACCGCTACTTTCATTTCACTGCCTCCTTTGGTAATAGACAATCTGAGTTCTCAACAGGTACAACTTTATATTCCAGTTCGATCTCTCTTTTCAAGACAGGATCAGTTAACGTCATCCGGTAGGCATCCGCATATTTAAATTTTCCGCCTTTGATGGGTACGGTTCCGCAGAAAAGGATTGTCCCTTCCTGGTCGATACGGTCTCTTTCTGAAGCAAACTTTAAGATGTCAGTAACAGGGAGGACAGAAGAGATGCTGCCATCCTGATAGATCTCCCATTCATTTTCCGTGAAAATTTCACATTTCAGCTTCAGTTCATCCCAATGAGGAAGCAGTTCTTCCAGAGGCCATACGGTTTTACCAATTGGTTTTGGACATACTTGTTTGGCGTATGGAATGCTTATCGCTTCAAGTAAGCGGTCCGTATGATCTGATCCTACGGTCACATAATTACCTTGTGGTGTAATGACCAGAACGAATTCGACTTCTCCGGAAGTTTTTTCACCTAAAAGCTGAATCTGATCTTCCTGGGTTACAAGAAGATTACTGACAGGGTAGACCATAGGGATTTCTGGGGGAGCGGGAATTCCTTCATTTGCCAGCTCGTCAATATGATGCTGAACCGATTCCTGGTTTCTGCCGGAATACCCAATGCATACACTTTGCTTTATCTTGATGGTTACATCCTCAGAGTTATCTACAGAAAATCTCATCACTCATCCTCCTCGTTTATTTCTTCCAGTGCTGATTTTGTTTTCTCAAGGTGAATCCTCATAGCATCCACCGCATCACCGTTTTTTAACCCCTCAACTATTTTTTTATGTTCGTCAATTACTTCTTCACAACGGTTTTGACGGTGAATAACCTGGACTCCAATTCTGCGGAACAGATCGGATATTTGTTCCGAAATACTAATCAGCCTTTTGTTTTCTGCAAGGTCATATAACGTTTTATGAAACTCCCGGTCGAGGATAATGAATTGATCTTCATTGCCCTGACTCATTTCTCGTTCCATTAAAAAAATAATGTTCTCTAACTCTTCTAAACTCTTGTCGCTGATAGAAGAGCAGATTTTTTTTACAATATGTAGTTCCACAAGCATTCTAAGCTCAAAAACATCCTCAATATCTTTTTTTGTAACAGGGCTGACAAATGTCCCCTTATAAGGGATGGATACGAGCCATCCTTCTGTTTCAAGGGATTGAACGGCTTCTCTAAAAGGGGTTCTGCTAATATTGAACTCTTCTAAAGCTCTTTTTTCTGTAATCACCTCGTTTTTTTTGAAAAGCCCGTTGATAATCGCTTCTTTCAGAATGTTGTAAGCTTGCACTTTTAATGGGTTAGCATGGAACGATCGACTTTTCATCACTTAGCACCTCAGATATATAATATATAATATATAATACAGATTATTCAGATAATCTCAAGGGCATTGTTGTTTTTGCCGTAAATAAAACAAGAAGCAGTTCCATGCTGCTTCCTGCTTCTTTGTTTATTTTCTATAGTAAACCTTACATGCAAATATTTGGGTGATTTCATAGAATAAGATTCTGCTAATTAAATTTATTTCCATGTCCGTTATACTAATTAATAGGTAAGTGGTGAAAGCGCAGTCATATTAAAAAAAATAGGAGGGTATCATGGGAAGATTAGTTCATTTTGAAGTTCATGCAGATGACATGGAACGTGCAAAGAAGTTTTATGGAGAGGTATTCGGATGGTCATTCGAAGATTGGAGTGAATATGCAGGAATGCCTTACTTTGGAGCAGTGACGGGCAATGCGAATGAACCAGGGATCAACGGTGCTTTGATGCAGCGGCAAAGTGCTCCGCCGGAGCCAAACCAACCTTTAAATGGATTTGCCTGTACCATGGGAGTGGAAAATTACGATTCTACTGTTGGAGAATGGCGGCAAGGTAGCCATGCCGAAATATGCCCTGCCAGGAATGGCGTGGCAAGGTTACTATATGGATACGGAAGGGAATATCTTCGGAATTCATCAACCCGATGAGAACGCAAAATAGAATCTATGATCATTAGATTAATAAGGTCGGTCAAATCATGTTATACGTAAATGACCAAGATGAGGCAGTGGAATTTTGGAGAGAACAACTAGAATTTACCGTAATTTCTGATGAAGATCACTGTCAAGGAATGAGATGGATTGAAATGGCGCCGACAAAGGGAACAGAAACAAGCATCATTCTGCAAAATAAGGAATTCGTTGCTAAAATGTCACCTGGGTTAAATCTTGGTACTCCTTCTTTAATGTTTTTCACAGAAAATCTCGATAAATTACATGATGAACTATCAAATAAAATATTACCGTTGGAGAAATTGTAACTATTCCTTCGGGCAGAGTATTTAACTTTGCAGATAATGAAGAAAATTACTTTGCCGTCCTGGAAAAAAGTAAACAGCCACAATAAATAAACATATAGAAGATGCTGTTCAGATGGAATTGGTATTGAAGGAGTTCATTGGGTTGAGCTCCTTTTTGTCGTTGTTCCAAAAAAACCGTTGTTAATTCTATTAAATATATGGCTAAACTATATTTATAGTAAAACAGCAAAATGGGGGTGTTCGTATTGAAACGGCTGATCTTCACACTAATTTCGATCGTCTTTATTTTTGGATGTTCACCGGCAAATAAAAACACATCCGAAAAGAACGATAAAGATGCAAAAGAAGTGGCGGCAAGACAAGCTGAGGTAATCTCAACAGATTTAGAAATCCCATGGAATATTAACAAACATGATCATACCTTTTATATGAGTCAACGGCCAGGCTATATCATTCGAGTTAATGGGGAGAACGGATCGAAAACGGTTCAGAATGTAGAAGCTGCGAAGAATGTCCTGCATGAAGGCGAGGGGGGATTATTAGGTTTTATCCTTGCTCCTGACTTTGATACTTCTCAAGAGGCGTTTGCCTACCATACCTACAAACAGGATGGTACTGTTTTTAACCGCATCATCGTTCTTAAACTTAACGGCAACAAATGGACGGAAAGAAGGATCATCCTGGAGAGGATCCCGGGAGGAACCATACACAATGGCGGACGAATTAAAATTGGACCCGATGGAAGGTTGTATGCTGCTGCAGGTGATGCAGGGAATCCAGAAAATGCTCAAAACACGAAAAGTCTGGCAGGGAAAATTTTGCGAATGGGGTTAGATGGTACTGTGCCGAACGATAACCCATTTCAAAATTCTTATGTGTATTCCTATGGGCACCGAAATCCACAAGGGTTAGCCTGGGATCATAACGGAAAACTGTATAGCTCTGAGCATGGCCAAACGGCTCATGATGAAATTAACTTGATTGAACCCGGAAAGAACTATGGATGGCCGGTCATTGAGGGCAGTCAGCAAGCTCCGAATATGGTCTCTCCTTTATTTCAATCAGGGGATGACACGTGGGCCCCATCAGGTATTGCGATTAAAAACAATAAAATGTATGTTGCCAATTTACGTGGTGAAAGTATTCTCGTGGTTGATTTGACTGACCAAACCGTAGAAACTTTTTTTAAAAACGCAGGGAGAATGCGGGATGTGCTGATTGAAGATCGTTCCATATACTCGATTACGAATAATCGTGACGGGAGAGGCAATCCGCGAGAAGGCGATGATAAATTAATCAAACTTCCTTTAGAGAATTGAACACACCCGCCTTTCGAATTTTTTTAGCAAAAACTTTTATGCCACATAGGATATAAAGAATTTTCAAAAGTGGGTGAAAGTGTTGAATCATTATTTATATAGACAGGATTGGACCGCTGTTTTGCAGCTTTTAAATCAAACCTTACATGCCGAAGAAATGGTTTGTTCAATGAGCACACAACTATTTCACATCCCGGCAGCCGCAAATATAAAAGGAAATGCAGAAATGCATAATCATCTTGTTCCAGCTTCTTATCATCGAGTGACAGCAGCAGGAAGTGCACTGCGTTTACGTAATGGTGAAACTCATGCGTCGATTATTCAAACTCTGACTTCATGTGTAAATAATGCACTAAGACAAGATCAGGAAGTAATGAAAGGGTTACGTATCATGAGAGACAATGCCCCTAATCCGTTTAGATCCACTATAGAAATCATCATCAGATGGCAGCAGCAAGCAGAACAAAGTTTAACCTCAGCTAAACAGCTTTTAACACAAATGGGATTTGAAACGCAAGATCAATATCAAAGTCAATAAACAGAATATGTTTAATATAAATTGCTATGGAGTAGAGCTTACCGCTTACTCTTTTTTTGTGTGTGGTTTCATTATAAGACCGTCCCTGAAGATCCCTGTATTCTACATTTGTTCAGCGGTAAACTGCCTTGTTTGTGCCTTCCATAGGAGTATAGGGACGCTTGTGTTTTTAAGCTGAATCTTGCAGAATAAACCCATAGCTGTCCTTGGTGTCAGCCAGGTTTTCTTAAAGGCGAAACCGAAATTATCGATATAAATACCTGCAATTTTAGTTGTGTGGACAAGGAGATTCCTGAATTTTGTAGAAAAAATCCAATAAGGTATGTCAATCCAGGAAGTAGGGAACGGTATGTGGGATTCAATCCAAAGCATGTGCTTGCACGTGGTCTTCATTCTTTTTACAATCCTTATCTATCAAGTCTTTTTTAAAGAAAGAGAAGAGAAACGGAAAAAAATTCGTTCGAATTCTTTCTGACCATGCTGATTATATTAGTTTTTACAATGAGCCAGCCTGTCCTTTATTCCGAGATCTATAAGTATGACTTTAAAGCAGTCGCTATCATCCTGTCCTTTTTATACGGAGGCAAAAGGGCAGGATTTGCAGCCTTCCTGGCACTGCTTGTAACCGGTTTCTTTACAGACCAGAGGCTGTTGGTCCTATTTGGCAATTATACAGTGTTTTGTCTATTGTTACTCCCTGTAACCAGCATGTTTCACCGTTATCGAATAAAAGGTAAAGTCATATTGATCAGCTTGTTTTATATGATGATTCCGATCACAAGAGGGGCCTTTCTTCTGTCAAAAGGAGACCACCGGCAGACCTTTTTTGAATTAAGCTCTTCTCTTATTGTATTGGCGACCCTGATTGCAATCGTATATTTAATTGAAAATATGAATGAGCAAATTGAAATGAAACAAGAGCTGATCCGAACGGAAAAAATGAATGTCGTCAGCCAGCTGGCCGCTTCGGTTGCACACGAAATCCGCAATCCGATGACATCTGTCCGGGGATTTATGCAGTTGATGCAAAAAGAAAATTTAACGAAGGAACAGCAATTGTACATAAGCATCTCGATTGAGGAATTAGACCGGGCACAGGAAATCATTAATCAATATTTAGCTCTCGCAAAGCCGCAAACCGATCAATATGAAACCATTGATTTAACTTCCGTCATTCAACAATCGATTGACGTGATGCATTCGTACGCCATTCTAAACAGCATTCATATTACACAGCAAGTGGAATCATCTCTCGAAATCGAGGGACTTAAGCTGGAAATTCAGCAAGTGTTAATCAACATCATCAAAAATGCGATTGAAGCGATTAAAAGCGAAGGGGAAATCAGGATTTCGGCTGCAAAAAATTCCGATGGCTTCGTATCCATTCAAATTAAAGATAACGGTGTAGGGATGACCGAAGACCAAATGAAAAAACTAGGCAGCCCGTATTACTCAACAAAGGAAAAAGGAACAGGCCTTGGTTTAACCGTATGCCATCAAATCGTGAAGCAAATGGGCGGACAAATTAGGATCAAGAGCGAGTTAAAAAAAGGAACATCCTTTACGATAAATCTGCCATCTAAAACGTATAAAAAACAGAGAACATTATGATGAGGGAATTAAGGTAACAGGAATGTTGCCACCCCGTCTTTAAAGGCAGCAACAAAAGTGAATTTGTTTAAATAACGGGGATTAAGCTGCCCGTTCTATAGGCGGCTTTTCTTGTTCAACGAAGGTCATTTTGTGCCTTTTTTTTTGTTGTTTAAACTCCTTCAGAACAATTCCAATTAAAATGACAGCTGAACCTGCATATCTTGTTATGGGACAAAACATTGTGTGAATGAAATGGTAATGCACAAAAACTCCCATTATGATTCGGAAAAAAAAGGTACACGATCTCCCGTTCCAGTTTTCATTTAATTGGTTCAGTATTTAAATTTTTTAACTATTTTACATAGCCTTTATCAGAATCTTGTGTATATAATAGGGATAAAATTTTTAAGGAGCTGTACCAATTGACAAAAACATTAACTAAAGGACCGTATAAAGCAGATCATGTCGGAAGTTTCTTACGTCCGGAGCGGATTAAAGAAGCTCGTGTCCTCAAACAAAATGGAAAGATAACCAGCCAGCAGCTTCGTGAAATTGAAGATGAAGAGATCATTCGCCTTGTTGAAAAACAAAAAGAAGTGGGTTTGACAGCCGTTACAGATGGGGAGTTCAGACGGGCTTGGTGGCATTTTGATTTTCTATCAGAACTTGTTGGCGTGGAGCTCTATGAAACAGAAGCAGGAATTCAGTTTAATGGTGTACAAACGAAAGCTCACGGCGTAAAAGTAGTGGGAAAACTGGACTTTCATGATCACCCAATGATTGAAGACTATAAATTCTTGCATCGTGCTGCAGGGGATCATGTGGCCAAATTTACGATTCCAAGTCCAAACATGCTTTTTTTTAGAGGCCGGATTGAAGAGACCGCTTATTCCAATCAGGATGATTTCTTTGATGATGTAATAAAAGTGTACCAAAAAGCGATCCAGGCATTTTATGATGCTGGATGCCGTTATTTGCAGCTGGATGATACGGCATGGGCCGTCTTTTTCTCAGATCAGGGACAAGAACAGATCGCCGCAAAGGGATACTCGCCAGAAGAGCTGCTGGAACGTTTCACGAGTGCCATCAATGAATCCATCGCTCATAAGCCTGAGGATATGGTGATTACGATGCACATCTGCCGCGGGAACTTTAAATCCAGCTATACAGCAAGCGGGGGATATGATAATGCATCTGAATTTATCTTTGGCAAGTTGAAAGTAGACGGATTATTTTTGGAATTTGATGATGAGCGCTCCGGCGGTTTTGAACCGATTCAGCACGTCAACCGCGATGACCTGCAAATTGTTCTTGGGCTGATTACATCAAAATTTGGTGATTTGGAACATCCTGAAACGATAAAAGAACGGATTCGGGAAGCATCGAAGTATGTGCCGCTTGGTCAAATCTGCCTAAGCCCACAGTGCGGGTTTTCCTCCACAGAAGAAGGGAATCTACTGACTGAAGAACAGCAATGGGCCAAGATAAAACATGTCATTTCGATTGCTGATGAGGTATGGAAATAACTCAAAAGTCGAAAAAAGGGCAGTGTTCTTTCTGTGGACTTTATCGATTGACGAAATCGGAAAATACGACAAAATAAGAAGCAGATCCATTGTGGATCTGCTTCTTATCTTGTATAGAACTATGAAACCTTCAATTCCTTCTCAACCGCTGGCGTATGGCTCCGGAATCGGCTAATGGCCAGTCCTGCAGCGGTACCGGCGAGTGCGGGTACGACCCAGCCCAATCCGACAGAAGATAGCGGCAGGATATCACTCATCGTTTGAACCGGACCGAGCTTCAGTCCAAAGGCGTTTAACCCGCCGATGACGGTAAATACACCGGTAAATAAGAGGGCGCATCCGTACACTGTTTTCGCATGTTTAAAGAAACGATGAAAGAACGTGAGTGTGATCAGCACGATGGTTAACGGGTAAGCTGTGACAAGGAACGGCACTGAAACCTTTAGGATTTGGTTTAACCCCAGGTTTGAAAGGGTGAAGCCTGCCAGAGTGACGGCTAACACCACTGACTTGTAGCTTGCTTTTGGCATCAGATTGGAAAAATATTGGCCACAGGCTGAGGTTAAACCAACGACTGTCGTGAAGCACGCTAACGTAAAGATCAATCCAAGCAAGGTTTTACCGCTCTGTCCCAATAAAAGGGTGGAAGCTGCTGAAAGAATGTCGGTACCATTTTCAAACGACCCGCTGGCTGCCATTCTTGCCCCCATCAACCCGAGGCTGACATAAATCAAGGAGAGCAATACTCCCGCAATGAGGCCGGCTTTCAATGTATAGTTCGTCAATTGCTTTCTGTCACGGATGCCTCTTTGCTGGATAGATGTAAGAATAACGATTCCAAATGCCAGTGAAGCAAGGGCATCCATGGTGTTATACCCTTCAAGGAAGCCTTTGGAAAAGGCCCCGGATTGATATGCCGCTGATGGTGATTGGAACGGTGCATCGAGTTTAACAAAACCAGCCACGCATAGCACTACCATCGCTAACAGCAAAGCAGGGGTAATCCAACGGCCCATGTATTTTTCCATTTTGGACGGGTTTAAGCTGACGACATAAACCAGGGCAAAGAATAACACGGTGAATAAGAATAAAACCAAGGATGAGTTCAAAGATTGTCCGAGAAATGGTTTAACTCCCATCTCATAAGCAACATTGGCATTTCTGGGAATCGCCAGGAATGGTCCGATGGATAAATAGACGACCACCATAAAGACGGTACTGAATACCGGATGCACACGGTTTCCGATCGTCTGTGCGCCGCCTTTTACAAGGGAAACAGCGTATAGCACGGCGAAGGGAAGACCTACCCCGGTAATGATAAAGCCTGCCATGGCGAGCCAGTACGATGTTCCTGATTGTGCTCCCAGGAATGGAGGGAAAATCAGGTTTCCTGCCCCAAAAAACATAGAAAATAGCATTAATCCAATAAATAAGGTGTCCAGTCTTCTCAAAGTAATCTCTCCTTTATTGTTTTTGAAACATAAAAAAACCCGCCCCTGTATGCAGGGACGAGTTTGTGCTCGCGTTACCACCCTAATTCCGCAGCTCCAAAAAGTAAGCTTACGGCTCTCAGTCAACGTACCATCATACGTGTTCCATTGTAACGGCGGACAACCCGGCAAAAGCTTACCATTCATCAGCTTTGCATCTCAGAGATGATTTTCGGACAAGGCCTGAACATCGGCTTTCACCAAGCGCCGATTCTCTGTAGGACAGGGATCCCATCTTACTCTTCTCTTCATCGATTTTAAGTATAAAAATAATTTAGCAGAGGTAAATCGATAAGTCAATATATTTTGACAGTTTGAGTAATTCCAATTATTGCTGCTGCGCTTTAAGCTCTATTGAAATGGTTAATCATTATGCAATAAATGCTCAAGAGATAGGATATCGGATTCAAGTATTTTTTTTATACCAACAGGAGACTTGTTTTTAGTAATCAGTTTTCCTGTTTTGACGTTATATATGGAATATTTATAATTCTCATCATAGGATAAAGTGTCTTCCATTAGAAAAAATATGGTACTTAACTTTCTTTTATCTAATATTGTTTCAGGCTTACTCTTGTCTTCCTTAAAGTAAAGTTTTATCACATGGGGTTCATTTGAAATGACTAAGCCTAATTCGGGATTAACTCTAATACTTGAATTGCTGAAGTGCCAATCATCTTTTTTAGGATTAAACCATTGAATGTCTTTTTTTTCTATTAAATTCTTGTAGGTATTTATTGCATTCTCGTAATTCTTTTTTCTAGCCGCCGTGATTTCATTCACTATGTGGTTTAGATAATCCTCCGAATGTTTATTTTTATGAAAATTTACAATTCCATCTCTGAACTTTTTCCAATAATCTTTTCCAGGATGATATTCTTCCCTGGCCTTTATCTCTTCTATTTTGGTTAATCGCGAAAGTCCATTTTTAATGCTGAAATCCACAAAATCTGAGAGAGTTATTTTTGTTTTTGCCTTTTCCATTAATCCTCCTTTAACTTAGGTAGTATCTTAATATTTATATTCAACGCATAAATTACTTAGAAGTCAGTAAATATATCAATTTCCTCCATTCATTTAAACGGTCGTTTAACATGTTACCTGCGCAAAAAGACATCCCTGATATCAGGAATGTCTTTTTCAATTTATGATGAGATATTCTCTTTTTCAACGATACCTTTAACAATATCTTCAATCGTTACATTTCCCAGCACTTTTTCCAAGGCGAGTTGAGCGGTGGACAGTACAGGAATGATCGTATCTTGAATGTTTCTTCCTACAGGACATTTAGGATTCGGATTCCCGTGAACACTGAACAATTCATTTTCCTGTACGACATCGACCGCCTTATATACGTCCAGCAGTGTAATTTCGGATAATTTCCTGGCTACCCTGGCCCCTGCGATGCCAGGGTGTACTTCTACTAACCCGGCTTTCTTCAGCATTCCTGTAATTTTTCTGATGAGGGCAGGGTTTGTGTTTACACTTTCCGCCAAATACTCAGATGAGCTTACCCCGTCTTTATTAAACTCGATGAGAGTCAATATATGAACGCCTACAGCAAAACGGCTGCTGATGGACATCTTTTTCATCACCTTCCTTGCCATTTTCTAAAACAGTAATATTTTTAAATGTAATTATATTGGTTACAAGCACTAGTATACTCCAAGTGCAAGGATATATCTATTGACAAAAAACTTAAATGTAATTAAAGTGATTACAGGTAACAGAGTTGATTACAAATAGCGAATAAAAGGTTTAACCAAAAATTATAAATGGGGGGATTATCAAATGAAAATGTTAGTTACAGGGGCTACAGGGAAATTGGGCGCCAGGATTGTAGAGACATTGTTGAAGACTGTACCAGCCGATCAGTTGGCTGTAAGTGTTCGTAATCCGGAGAAAGCGGAGGGCCTGCGGGCTCGTGGAGTAGAGGTTCGACACGGAGATTTTGACCAGCCGGGATCATTGGATTCTGCTTTTGCGGGTATTGACCGTCTTTTGATCATATCTGCCGATGGGGACAATGAAACAAGAATCAGACAGCACACTGATGCGGTTGCTGCGGCAGCGCGTGCTCAAGTTAAATTTATTGCCTATACGAGTTTAGCAAACGCACGTGAAAGTAAGCTGTTCCTTGCTCCGCCTCACCAAGCAGCGGAAGAGGCGATTTTGAAAACCGGCATTCCATACTCCTTCCTGCGCAATAACTGGTATCTGGAAAATGAAATGGGGAGCATACAAGGTGTGATCGCAGGAGCGCCTTGGGTGACATCTGCGGGATCCGGCAGAGCAGGCTGGGCGATGCAGCAGGATTATGCGGAGGCAGCAGCTGCTGTATTGGCTGGGAACGGACACGAGAATACCGTTTACGAACTTTCCGGTAAGCTTATGACGCAAGAAGAATTGGCATCTGCTGTTGGGAATGTATTGGGTAAAGAAGTACCTGTTCAGCAAGTCGATGATGCTTCGTATGCTGACATGATGAAGGGTGCCGGCGTACCGGATTTTATTATTCCTATGCTTGTCGACATCCAAAAAGGCATTCGGGACGGTGAATTGGAGGTCGAGAGCAAGGGTTTTGAAAAATTGCTTGGCCGCCCGGCTACACCAGTAAACGAGGCTTTGAGTCAAATGGTTAATGAACTGTCTGCAAATAAGAATTAAGCGCAAAAAAACAAACCCCCTTTCAATTTTCTTTGAAAAGGGGTTTGTTCTGTTTTTTTAAGTTAAAGCTGGACATGGGCTTCTCTATGCCCAGCTTAGACAGCTTAAAATTAAGCTGTTTTACTTAGGTTATAGCCTTGGGGCAGGTCCAAGTTTTTTAAGCCAATTACTATGATCAATTTTTTCCCAGCAATGATCACAGGATCGTTTTTTTCTTTTTTTATGCGAAGAACTTGAAGAACTTGAAGAACTCGAAGAACTTGAAGAGCTTGAAGAGCTTGAAGATTCCTTTTTTCTCTTGTGATGTGAAGAACTTGAAGATTCTTGTGCACTCTCATCATGTGAATAATACTTTTTACGAGAAGATGACATTCAATTCCACCCCCTTGTAAACGATTTGAGAGGAAGAGAAAATCTCTTAATCTCTGAATATACTATGTAAAATTATGGTAGATCGTGAGGGCAAAGCTTAAAAGTGTGCTTATTTCTTTTTCAAATAGGCGCCCAACTCCATTGCATTTTACTCTAGTAAAAAAACATTGACAGTATTCCCATTTATTTGATAGAATTCAAATAATTCAGAGAGTTCGGTTAATCGATTAACTCAAAAGGTGGAGTAACGTGAAAAGAAACGCAACGCTAAAAGAGGTGGCACAATTAGCAAACGTATCCACTGCCACTGTTTCCAATGTTATTAATGAAACCAAATATGTAAGCGATTCCGTAAAGAAAAATGTATACTCGGCGATGAACGCTCTGAACTATGTCCCCAATACCGTTGCAAAGAGTTTGCGGGTTCAGGAGTCGAACCTGATCGGATTAATGATTTCCGATATCTCCAATCCCTTTTTTTCTCATGTGGTGAGAGGCATTGAGGATAATTTAACCGAGCTTGGCTATAACGTCCTGCTCTGTAATACCGATTCGGATGTTGAAAAGGAAAAAAAATACTTGAAGGTTTTACTAGGGAAGAGAGTGGATGGATTAATCGTATCTTCTTCTGGAAACGCTGATGGTTATTTAGAAGAGCTTGGAAATTTGGACGTTCCCGTTGTTTTTTTGAACCGGTATCCGGATCCTCTACTATCTGATATTGTTGCAACCAATAATATTAAAGGAGCATATACAGCCACTGAACATTTAATACAGCATGGCTATAAAAGGATAGGAATGATTACAGGTCCTCAAAGTATAAGTACGGGACGTGACCGTTTAATTGGATATAAGCAGGCGCTGGACAAACATCATCTCCCTATTGATGAAAGACTGATAAAAGAGGGAGATTTCAAGGCAGAGAGCGGTAATAGGTTAACAAAAGAGCTGATCAAGCAAGACTTTAAGACTGATGCCTTATTAATAAGCAATAACTTTATGACACTAGGGGCTTACCATGCCATAAAAGAGTCAGGTATTCGTGTACCAGAAGATCTGGCCATCATTGGTTATGATGACCCTGACTGGGCTGCAGTTTCCAATCCTTCTTTAACAGCCGTTAAACAGCCGGCGTATGACCAGGGGGTTCAAGCTGCTAATTTAATCTGCGAAAGAATTAAAAGAAAGGATCCATTTAAACCAAGAGAAATCTACCTGGATCCGTCACTGATAGTTAGAGAATCTTGTGGATGTTGATAAATAAATAAGGCAAAGGAGGTGATTTCTGCATAGAAGTTAAACGATTAACTTATTTTTCTCCTGTGTAAGGATTTTTTTGTCATGTTCAGTTAAACGATTAACCAGAAAAGGTGGAAAAAGAAATATGATAATTGTAGTAGGCGGGGATCATGCGGGTTATCCTTTGAAGAGTAAAATTGTAAACGTTATCAAAAACATGGATTATGAGGTTATTGATTGTGGCTGTTTTGATGAAACACCAATAGATTTTCCGGATATCACTCGGGAAGTGTGCGATAAAATCCTTTCTGGAGAAGCGGAAAAGGCTGTTTTAGTTTGTGGCACAGGAGTGGGCGCTTGTATTGCAGCTAATAAAATTCCCGGTATCCGTGCAGCTGTATGTCATGATGTACATTCTGCCCATCAATGTGTGGAACACGATGATGTCAATGTCATGTGTATAGGAGCGCAAATTGTTGGCCCTTGGCTTGCTGGTGATTTAGTCGCCAGTTTCCTGAACGCTGAGTTCAGTACAGATGAAGATTGCAGAAGAAGGGTTGAAAAGCTTAAACAAATGGAGAACTATTCACGCCGTTAAGTGAGGTTATAAACACCCTATTAAAGGAGGAAGTGACATGCCTGCTTTGGAAATACCTTCTAATCGTTGGAAACGAATTATTCCAGTTGCTTTTTTAATGTATACCATTGCTTTTATGGACAGGACCAATATTAGTTTTGGTTTGTTTGGGATGCAAGAGGATTTGGGGATCGATGATAAGGATGCAGGCCTTGCAGCCGGAGTTTTCTTTTTTGGTTATTTGTTTCTTCAAGTACCGGGCGCTTTGCTGGCACAGAAATGGAGTGCCAAGAAATTCATTTTGATTTCTTTGCTTTTCTGGAGTGTTTTTTCAATAGCAACAGGCTTTGTCCAAAATTTTACGCAGCTTCTTATTGTCCGATTATTGCTGGGGGTAGCTGAGGGCGGAGTGTCGCCTGCTACTATGATCCTGTTAACAAAATGGTTCCCATTAAATGAAAGGGCCAGGGCCAATGCCTACTGGTATTTATGTATTCCGTTTGCTTCGATCATTGTGGCCCCATTATCCGGTTTCATCCTTACTCATATGGATTGGCGGTGGATGTTTATAATAGAAGGGATTCCGCCTCTATTATGGGCACTGGTATGGTGGTTCACGATTGACGATGAACCGAATCAGGCCAAGTGGATCTCTAAACAGGAGAGGGAATACTTAGAAACAACGTTGGCGGCGGAAAGAAAAGTCATTAAAAAAGCTGCACCGCGCATAAAAGACGCTCTAACCAATCGAAATGTTATTCTTTTGCTGCTTGTGTTCTGCTTTCTTCAAGTCGGTTTTTATGGCTTTGGACTCTGGCTTCCAAAATTAATAGACTCCATATCCTCCGGAAGTTTAATGGTGACCAGTTTGCTCTCCGCTCTTCCTTGGATCGCTGCGATGATCGGCTCAGTTATTAACTCGAAACGCGCAGACCGAACAGGGAATTATAAATGGACGTTAGCGGTGCCGATATTGGCAGGAGCAGGGTGTTTACTGATCTCTGTTTTATTCGGCCGCAGCAACCCTATCCTGTCGATTTTGTTTTTATGTCTGTGCCTAGGATTTATGTATTGCTATGGAGTTTTTTGGACAGCGGTTTCAGCCTATTTAGCAGACGAAGTGTTATCCGTTGGAATAGGCACCATTAACGCTATAGGGAATTTGGGAGGATTTATTGGTCCTTTTATGGTGGGATATCTCATTTCAGGAACCGGCAGTTTTCTCTTTGGAATTGTCTTCCTCGTTTCCTCGTTAACCTTATCAGGAATATTGGCATTATTTTTAAAAGAAAGGAACAAAGCGGTGGGTGCGGAGAAGATCATCATCAGCAGCTAAGGGGAGTTCACAATAATAATCGGTTAAACCGGTGCACGGATTGTCGGATGGGTTGATTCGTCTCTTGATAGGATGAGGATGAAAGGAGGGAAATGATAGTGGATTCGCTTAAAAGCATGAATGATGCATTACTGTATATAGAGGAAAACCTGGATGATGAGCTCGATTATCGCGAGGCCGCAAGAAGGGGTTGCTGCTCTGAGTATCATTTTAAACGGATGTTCTCGTTTCTGGCAGGGATCCCGTTATCGGAATATGTTCGCCGCCGCAGATTGACACTGGCTGCTTTTGAACTAATGAACGGTAACTGTAAGGTCATTGACGCAGCCGTCAAGTATGGATACGGTTCTGCCGACGGTTTTACAAAGGCATTCCAGCAGCTGCACGGCGTTACCCCGACAGAAGCAAAGAAGAATGGTCATTCTCTAAAAGCATTTCCGCGTATGTCCTTTCAGTTATCCATTAAGGGAGGAAATGAGATGAATTATCGGATCGTCGAGAAGGATGCGTTTCATGTCGTCGGGATCAAAAAAAGAGTGCCATTGGTCTTTAGCGGGGTGAACCCTGAGATCGCTGCGATGTGGCAGAGTCTAAACCCGGATATGATCGATGAGTTAAAAGGTTTATCGGATGTCGAGCCAAAAGGGCTGATCAGTGCATCCACTAATTTTTCGGAGAGGCTAGCCGAGAACAGTGAGCTTGATCATTATATTGGGGCTGCCACGACAGCTGGGTGTCCGGAGCACTTCGAGAAGCTTGATGTAAAACCGTCTGCATGGGCTGTTTTTGAATCAGCCGGCCCGTTTCCTGATACGTTGCAGAACATTTGGGGCCGTATCTATTCCGAGTGGTTCCCGTCATCGTCGTATGAACAGGTGGAAGGACCGGAAATTCTCTGGAATGCGGATAAAGACACCTCGTCCAAAACCTTTAGAAGTGAAATCTGGATTCCCGTCAAAAAGAAATAACAAGACAAGCATCGGCCCAAGCAGGCCGATGCTGTTTGTTTTAATGCGGCTGAACGGTCGTTTCCTCGATCCAATACGCCTCCCTGATATTCACCTGTTTACGCAATTCCCTGATGATGTCGATGGTGATTTCGCCCTCTTCGTAAAGATGCTGAATTTCGTCCCTCTCTGCCTGGAAGGCTTTGATCTGGAGATCTCTTTTCATCAGGGTGTAGTGATTGGATTCCTCTCCTTTTTTCGCCAGCTTGAACTGCCGGATGAGGCGATTGTATTCCCCGATGACCGCTAAATAACTATTTTTATTTTCAGGAGTGATATGGTTCCTTAAATAGTGAATGGCTGCTTTCGCCATGCTCACTTTTAGCTTCACCAGCTTTTTTGTCCTTGCGCGACGCGTTTTTTTACGTTCCTTATGTTTGGGTATAAAAAGCTTTAGCAAGGCAAACAAGCCGCGTTTAAAAAGCGTCCAAAGGAACAATCTCCTGTATTGCATCCGGTTGGTTCGGGCGAGCCGCCTTCTCTGGATATGTTCCCCGATGAGATGCGCTGTCTCCCGGTCAACCTCCCCGGCTCTTTTTACATGCACATAGTAGCGGACTTCCGCTTCGAGTGCCGTAAGCCGTGCCTCGTTTTCTTCCCGTTTCATTTGCTCCGAACTCTTTTCACTTACCTCATTGCGTACCGTATTGTAATTGTTGATGACGGAAATGGCCGCGCTCCGGTTCTCATCGGTTATGGATTCCTCGATCGAATGGATGGCTGCGTCGATGGTCCGGAGCGCTGCTTTCCTTTCCATTTCCTCTTTCAGCGTATTACGGTCGCCTTTTTCCGTTCGTGAAAGAACCGGCAGAAAAACACTGGCTGCGATCAATGTAAACAAGATCACACCGGCTGCGATAAAGAGGATCAATGAACGCTCCGGAAAGGGAGCTCCTCCCGCAATGACAAAGGGAATCGTAAATGCACCAGCAAGGGTAACCGCCCCTCGTACTCCGGAAATCGTAAGGATGGATATCGCTCTCAGAGACTGCATGTGAGGCTTCTTTTTTTCCATCCATCCCCTCCACGTGGCCGAAATCCACAAAAAGCGAAGAAGAATCAACGCCACGGAAATGATGAGAGTGTACACCGTAACCTGCCAGTTATTGAAGAGGGGATCCTCAAGGATTTCATTGATCACGCTTGGAATCTGCAAGCCGAGCAGCACAAATACCAGTCCGTTTAATATGTAGATGAGAACCGTCCAGGTGCTTTCGGAAACAATTTGCAATTTTCCAGCGGGAATCCGGCTGCGCTCCTGATGGATGGCATGGATAATCCCGGCGGCAACGACCGATAGAATCCCCGAGAGATGGAAATGTTCGATGATGTAAAAGATAAAAAAGGGCGTAAGGAGCTGGATGAGCATATGGATCGTCACATCCTCCATACCGAGCCTCCGAATAAACGTCCTCAACTGGATGATCACGATAACCAATAACGCACCGCCGAGGAACCCTCCAATTGAAATCACGACAAAACTTCCACTGGCCTGTGCCAATGAAAAAGCGCCGGTCACCGTTGCGGCAACGGCAAATTTAAAGGCGACCAACCCGGAGGCATCGTTCATTAATCCTTCGCCTTCAAGAACATGCATGATCGGCTTCGGAATCTTTACCCGCGCCGAGATCGAGCTTACAGCCACCACATCGGTAGGGGATAGAATCGCTGCAAGGGCAAAGGCTGCAGGCCATGGGATCGTTGGTATGAGCCAATGGATCAAGCTTCCGATCACCAAGACTGTGAGAAACACGAGACCGAGGGCGAGCAACAGGATGGGTTTACGGAGCTTCCATAAATCCTGCCTCGAAACATGCCTTCCGTCGTGGAAGAGCAATGGCGCGATAAAGAGAATAAAAAATAATTCCGGCTCCAGAGGAATTTGTAACCCCAAGGGAAGGGAAGCGAGCGTTACGCCCAATGCAATCTGGACGAGCGGCACCGGTATGTATGGCAAAAGGTGATTGATTAAGCTGGATAGCCCGATCAGGGACAGCAGCAATAAAATAACGAGAAAAAACTCCATGATCTGCCTCCTTTCATATTCAGTTTGTACCACAAATGTGTTTTTCATTGTACATCTTTGCCTGTTATTTTTTGCGGGAATCATGGCTTTTTATCTGAACATTTTGGATGGTAAAATACGGTTGGATGCTGGAGAGGAAGTCAATTGGAAGAATTGAAATATGCAAGAACAAACGCCGCCTTTTATTATTTGCCATCATACCTCTTTCCATTGTTGGTTATCTATTCGCTGTCTACAAGGAATCACTGTTCTACTTGTACGAATGGATGTTAATGCTTCTTTTCGCAGCTTCCATTATTTTAGCGGTTATCAGTATGATTAAAATAAAAAGCTTTTTAAAATGGATTTCTGCATCCATCCTGGCCTAATTCCAACCTTTCCACTATGAATGCCATTGACAATGGAGGATAATCGCTTTATTATTAAAAATGTTCTAATAATAATTACATATCCGTTCTTATCAAGAGAGACTGAGGGATTAGGCCCTATGACGTCCGGCAACCTCCATTTTGGAAAGGTGCCACTTCCTGCAGAATGAAGTCATTCTGAAAGATAAGGTGATTGAATGTATAATCCAATGCCTCTTTCATGATGAAAGAGGCATTTTTGGTTGGAAAGAAAGAGGGGGTTGTAACTTGATAGAAGTGAGAAATCTGGTGAAGGTGTATCGATCAAAGAAAAAAGAGATCGTAGGGGTCAACAATGTTTCCTTATCCGTCAAGGCGGGGGAGATCTATGGCATCATCGGATACAGCGGCGCCGGCAAAAGCTCCCTGTTACGGTGTTTGAACCTTTTGGAGAAGCCGACATCCGGCGAGGTAGAAATTGATGGGGTCAATCTGCCTTCACTAAAAGGAGAAGACTTAAGAAAAGCGCGGTTAAAGATTGGGATGATCTTTCAGCACTTTCATCTCGTCAGTTCAAAAACCGTCTATGAAAATATTGCGTTTGCCTTAAAAGCAGCAGGCAAATCGAAGGATGAGGCGGAGAAGAGAGTATTGGAGCTATTGGATCTCGTCGGTCTTGCGGATAAGAAGGACCAATATCCGGCTCAATTGAGCGGCGGGCAGAAACAAAGGGTCGGAATTGCCAGGGCGCTCGCCAATAACCCGAAGGTCCTATTATGTGATGAGGCAACGTCAGCACTCGATCCGAGTACAACGAAATCCATCCTCAACCTGCTAAAGGACATTAACCGAAAGCTGGGATTGACCATCGTTTTGATCACGCATGAAATGGAAGTGGTGAAGGAGATCTGCCACAAGGTTGCCGTCATGCAAAACGGTGAAGTGATTGAGGAAGGCGGAGTCTATGACATCTTCTCCAATCCTCAGGAACCATTGACCAAAGATTTCATCAACAGTATCCTGCAGTATGAACTGCCTCAGCAGCTCATCCAAAACCGTAAAGGGAAGATCATCAGGATTCAGTTCAAGGGCGAGATTGCAGAAGAATCGGTAGTGTCTGAGCTCTTCCAGAAATACAAGGTCAAAGGGAACATCCTGCATGGAAAGATTGAGTACATACAGGAGATCCCGCTCGGTATTTTCATTATGGAGCTTACCGGTGAAGGTTCTGAAGTAGAGAGAGCGATCGAATATATTACGGAGAAAACAAGGAGTCTGGAGGTGGTGCATGATGTCGCTTGATTCACTGGTGCAGCTTCTTCCGGATTTAAACAAGGCGTTCTTCCAAACGCTTTATATGGTAGGCATCTCTTTAGCCGTGGCCATCATCATCGGGCTCCCGCTTGGTGTATTGCTTTTTGTCACGGAAAAAGGATTATTCCTTGAAAACTCGGCTGTGAAAAGTATTACAGGATGGATCGTCAACCTGATACGTTCCATTCCGTACATTATTCTTTTGGTGGCGCTGTTGCCGTTAACGGATTTGCTGACAGGGACAACGATTGGGCCGACTGCGGCTTCTGTATCCCTCTCTGTTGCCGCGATTCCCTTTTTTGCAAGGATGGTTGAAACCTCGCTCCGGGAAATCGATAAGGGAGTGATCGAATCGTCGGTTGCAGTCGGGGCAACCTCATGGATGATCATTAAGGATGTGCTTCTGCCAGAAGCCAAACCTGGCCTCATTCAAGGATTGACGATCACGACAATCTCTTTGGTCGGTTATTCGGCCATGGCAGGGATTGTCGGAGGGGGAGGAATCGGGGACCTGGCCATCCGGTTTGGTTACTATCGCTACGATAATACTGTGATGATCACTACCGTAGTCGTTCTGATTCTACTCGTACAAATCATTCAATTGGCCGGAGATAGGATCTCCAAACTCGTAGACAAGAGATAAAACAATAGGGGAGAGAAACCAATGAAAAAGTTTACTTCAGCACTCATTCTACTATTCGCTATTGCTGTTCTTTCAGCGTGCGGATCAACCTCCAGCGGATCATCAGGCGCGGGAGACAAGAAGGACATCAGCATTGGAGCAACAGCCGGACCTTACAGTGATATGGTATCGAAAGCGATCAAACCTGAACTGGAGAAGAAGGGTTATAACGTTAAGGTGGTCGAGTTCAGTGATTACATTCAGCCGAACCTGTCATTAGCCAAAGGATCCATTGATGCGAACCTGTTCCAGCACAAGATCTATATGGAGAATTTCGCAAAAGAAAAGAATTTAAAGCTTTCTGAGCTGATTATTGTACCAACTGCGCCAATGGGCGTCTATTCCGATAAATTCAAAAAGATGGAAGACATCAAAAACGGCAGCACGGTGGCCATTGCCAACGATCCTGTTAACCTTGCAAGAACGCTGATCATGTTCCAGGATGCCGGACTCATCACCATTAAAAAAGGTGTTAATCCATTAACTGCTTCAGAAAAAGACGTTCAGGACAATCCGAAGAAATTGCAGTTCAATGCGCTTGAAGCTGCGCAATTGCCAAGAGCTGTCGGGAGTGCAGATGTATCAGCCGTTCCTGGTAACTTTGCCCTCGCTGCAAAAATGAACTTGCAGGATGCACTGTTCCTTGAGAACATGCCGGATCAATACCGCAACCGAGTAGTTGTAAACACAAAGGATGTTGACTCGAAATTCGCGAAAGACATCAAAAAGGTTGTGGAATCCAAAGCCTTTGAACAAACCATTGATAAAGAATTTAAAGGGTTCGGGAAACCGGAGTGGATGAAGAAGTAAGTTTGTTGTAGAAAGGAAAAAGCAGTCTAACAAGAGTTAGGCTGCTTTTTCCTTTCCCAGTTTTTCTATTGGTTCCGTTTTGAGATGCTTAATCTGTTTCAGCTGCGAATGATTCTGCAGCGGTCGAATGAAAGTACGCAAGGCCAGTCTGTTGTGCCTCCAGCATATTCCGATGAAAATCATCATCTGGGAAAAACCTTGCCTGTGTGGCATAATCTTTATGAGTAATCAGATGGCCTTGTTTATTTAAGAGATCGATATGATCGCGAATCAGGCCTCTTACGATCTTGTCATCGATTTTCAATCCTGATCGAAGGGCACTTGCTATGCCATTCATAAATCGTTGTGCTTCAATAGCGGTTTCATTCATCGTTTCAACATCAATCGTAGTATTGTCGAGTAAATCGTAATCGTACGTCTCTTTCAAATATTGATTTTGCTCAACGAGTGCTTCCTTCCATTCATTTTCTGTATTAAATCCTTTAAACATGTCTGTTTTGTCCATAGCTTCTCCTCTCTCAGAACAACCAATCGATTCGTCCAGTGTCTGGATCAAACGATCAAGTCTCAGCTTGCGGGCAAGGAGCAGTTCTTTCTGGCTGGACAATATCGATAATCGCTCCGGTTCACCTTCAAGCAGCTGCTTGATCTTCTCCAGCGGAAAATCAAGCTCCCTGTAAAATAATATTTGCTGCAAACGCTCCAGTTCTTTCATTCCATACAAGCGGTAACCTGCCTCGCTCGTCTCGCAGGGCAGTAAAAGTCCGATCTTGTGATAGTGATATAATGTCTTGACTGTTACGTTCGTTACGTTCGATAGATCTGCAATCTCTTTTACCGTATAGAGCATTGGATTCACTCCTTTCTTGTATTTAGCTTAAGGGCTCCCTTTAGGTTAGAGTCAAGAACTGGAGATCTGTTTTTTCAATTAAATTTAGGATGAACATTTCGTAAACCAATATATAAGAGAGCGGGTGAATCCATCAGATGGATGAGAAGGATTGTTTAATATTACAGTACTTGTATGAGAACGCGAATTTGACGAAAGCAGCAGAACGCTTTTATATGACACAGCCTGCTCTCACTTATCGGCTGCGCCAAATCGAGAAGGAATTTCAAATTGTGATATTCAGCAAAAATGGGAAGAACATGAAGATGACTCCTGCTGGTGAATATTTGGTCGGCTATGCGAAAAGGATCCTCATGGATTTACGGGGTACAAGAGAGTACTTACTGAACATGGGAAATGAAGTTCAGGGAAGTTTGAAAATAGGTGTAAGCAGTAACTTTGGGCTCTATAATCTGCCTTCGATTCTGGAATATTTAGTGAATCAGTACCCAAATCTTCATGTGAATGTGGATACAGGGTTCAGCACGGAAATCGTGGATCTGCTGATGGAAGGGGAAATTGATGTTTCCATTGTTAAAGGTGAATACAACTGGCCGGATCAAAAGTATTTGCTGAGCGAGGAAAACATTTGCCTCATATCGAAGAACAAACTTGATCTTCATAAACTTCCTCAGCTGCCCTTGATTAATCGAAAAGAACCCACTGTTTTAATGAAGTATAAAATTTTGCCCATCCGTCCTTTAGATCAAAGCATTCAATGCTGGTGGAACGAACAATTTGATGAACCGCCTCTCATTACGATGCAATTGGATAGTTATGAGACCAGTAAAGAAATGGTGAAAAAAGGGCTGGGGTATGCAATTATTCCAAAGGTATTTGTGAAAGAAAGTGATGATTTATATTGTCATCCATTGATTTTCAAGGACGGCCAGGAATTAACAAGAAGAACGTGGATGTTATACAGGCAATCATCCATGCAATTAGCGGCCATTTCTACATTTGTGAATTATATTAAAGAAATTTATAAACTTGAACATGCAAGGAGTACATGATTGCTGAAGATTTAAGAAAAACGCCGATTCGGCGTTTTTTTGTTTGCATATAAAATAATTTTATAGGTGCCTAAAAAACATTAAGTTTACTTATCATTTCAACAAATGAATAATGGAATAAACTAATTTGATTTTTCTGAATGTTTTGGAGGTCATATAGTATGAATACCATTGACTTGAGAGAAAAAGAGGCCATCCTGGCGGCCGTTGATGCCCGTGATGCTGAACTAAGAGAGATATCATTAAAAATTCATGCCCATCCTGAGCTCAGCTTTAATGAATATCAAGCCATGAAATGGTTGACGGAGCCTTTAGAAAAGGCGGGTTTTCATGTTGAAAAAGGAATTTCAAATCTTGAAACCTCGTTTAGGGCGACATGGGAAGGGAAATCAGGCGGACCCACTGTTGCGATTTTAGCGGAATATGATGCACTGGCAGGTCTCGGACACGGGTGCGGCCATAACATTATTGGAACGTCTGCTGTTGGTGCAGCACTCGCTCTAAAGGATACTTATCCCGATCTGCCTGGGAAAATCGTGGTTCTGGGCACACCCGCTGAAGAAGAGGGAGGCGGTAAAATCCTGATGGTTGAAAATGGAGTTTTCGATGATATTGATGTCGCCATGATGTGCCACCCACAGAAACAGTCGATGGTGTTGCGGGATGGACTAGCCTGTGTGGATGCCTCCTTTAAATTTTATGGAAAGGCTTCGCATGCTTCCTCTGCACCCGAAAAAGGGATTAGTGCTCTTGACGCGGTAATCCATACGTTTGTTGCGATTAATTCCTTGCGGCAGTTTTTCAAGGATGATGTCAGAATCCATGGGATTATTACAAAAGGCGGGGAAGCTACAAATGTGGTGCCAGCCTATTGTGAAGCTGAGTTCTTACTTAGGGCTGAGACAGTGGATGAACTGAAGATCGTACGCGAAAAGGTATACTCCGCCGCACGTCATGCGGCGGAAGCCGTTGGTGCGAGGATCGATATTACGGAAGGACTTGTTTACGCTGAACGAAACAATAATAAAACATTGGCTCACTTATTCAAGGACAATTTGGAATCATTAGGAGAAGTGGTGATTGAGCCTCCGAATAAAGGTGGCATCGGTTCGTCGGATATTGGAAATGTCGGACAAGTGACCGCAGCCATTCACCCTTACATAAAAATTACCGATGCAACGACACATACTCCAGAATTCGTGGAAGCATCAGCTTCGGAAGAGGGGATGATCGGCCTAAATAAGGCCGCAAAAGCATTAGCGATGACCGCTTATGATGTTTGCAGCAATCCCGAACATTTCCAAGCGATACGGAATGAGTTCGAAGGATGGAAAAAGAATAAAAGATCGGTTTAAACATTTGTTTAAAAGAAACGATTTTGGCATGCAGCCCTAACTCTAGAAAGGTGGTATTTCTAATGAGTACAAAATCAACGGTTGAGTTTAGTACGGATCCTCCTTCGAAATTCAAAAGCTTTTTTAAAATGCCTCATACGTTGGTCATCATCATTTTTATTATTCTAGCTTCTGCACTATTAACCTATATTTTGCCTGCGGGTGAATTTGATCGAGTGGAGGATAAAGAGACAGGCAACAAGGTTGCCGTCGAAAATACGTTTCATTCGTTTGATCAAAATCCAGTAAGCATCATAGAAGTGCCATTAGCTATCGTTCATGGATTAACGAGTGCGAGTGATGTGGTCTTTTTCATTTTTATCATTGGTGGAGTGTTCCAGATCATTAATTCGACTGGAACGATTGAGGCAGTAACGGCAAGGGTTGGGAAAACCTTTATGAACCGCGGGCTCGTTGTGATTCCTATCTTCTTAACGTTGTTCTCCATCGGCGGGTTTACGATGGGAATGTCGGCAGAGGTTATGGCGTTTGTTCCGATAGGAATAGCGATTGCCCGTTCACTGGGATATGATGCTGTAACAGGTACTGCGATGGTGATGCTTGGTGCTGCCAGCGGATTTACAGCTGGGCTCTTAAACCCATTTAACGTTGGGATTGCCCAATCAATCGCTGAGATTCCATTGTTCTCAGGAATGTGGCTGCGCGCCATTCTTTTAGTTGTATTGCTGGCTGTGACGAGTCTGTACATCATGCGTTATGCGAAAAAAGTGAAAAGAGATCCTTCTCTGGGCCTTGCTTATGAGCTGGAACAAACGGAGGGTAAAGGAAAGCTTGATTTTATGACCTCTTTACCACAATTAAAGCTGACACATTATTTCACGATACTTACCATTGTACTAGGGTTTGGAGTTTTAATTTGGGGTGTCTCTCAAAAGGGCTGGTGGATGGAGGAGCTGGCTGCATTTTTCTTATCCCTCGGAATCATTGTAGGTTTTCTTTCTAGATATGGACCAAGTAAAATTGCCAGTGAGTTTGTGATAGGGGCAAAAGAGATTACGTTTGGAGCGTTCATTGTTGGGATCGCTAAAGGTGTTGTGGTTGTATTAGAGCAAGGTGCCGTGATCGATTCTGTTGTGAATGGTTTGTTTACAGCGATAGAGCACTTGCCGACCCAAATTCAGGTTATGGGCATTTATATCGTTCAAAACATCATGAATGTTTTCATTACTTCTGGAACGGGACAAGCCGCCACAACGATGCCGATCTTAGTTCCTCTTGCTGATTTGATTAATGTGACAAGACAAACCACAGTTTTAATTTTTCAGCTGGGAGATGGTTTATCCAACTGTATACTGCCGACTTCAGCCATGTTAATGGGAAGTCTAGCTGTCTCCAGGATCAAATATCAGGAATGGGTAAAGTTTTTCTGGCCGCTGCTTTTCATATGGACAGTAATCGGAGCTGTTTTTGTTCTCATTGCAGATGCGATTCAATATTAAGGTGATCGTATGGAAAAACATACACTTTTTAACTTAATCGATGAAAAACAACTAGACCGTCATGTCCAAACACTGACTCAGTGGGACCGTTTATCAGGTGAGAAAGAAGCCGAACAAGCAGCCGATTACATTGCAGAACAGCTGAAACAGTATGAAATTCAATATGAATGCCACCAATTTGACGGTTATTTCAGTGATCCCATTCAAGGGCAGGTCACGGTCATCTCTCCTGAAAATTTTAATATCCGGGCCAAAGCCAGATCATACAGCTTACATTGTCCCGAAGGAATCAAAGGTGATGTGTTCTATGACATATACAGTGAGAAGCCAGATAGCGGCATGCATCCTGGTGATCGATACACAAACCTAAAAGGGAAAATTGTGGTTAGCTGGAATTATTATGAGGATTACGTCAAAAAAATTGAAAGTGCTGGTACGGTAGGGTTAATTCATATTTGGCCATCTCCTGAAAAAGTCATCCATGAAGAAACCGTTGGGACAGTATGGGGGACACCGACAATCGAAAACGCAGACCAGCTAACGAAGATTCCTGTCGTTGGGATCACGTATGACGATGGTATACATTTAATCAAACAGATTCAAAAAGAAGACATCAAAGTCATCCTGAAAACGGAAATACAGACAGGAATCAAGCGAGTGAGTTTACCGATGGCTGCCATTCCAGGCAATACGGATCAATACATTTTAATATCAGGACATTACGACTCCTGGCATAAAGGAGCGACCGATAATGCCGGGGGAAATGCATTACTGCTTGAGTTGGCGCGAATCTTCTCATCTATGAGCGGAAAATTGACTCGTGGGATAAAATTTGCATGGTGGCCAGGCCATTCCAATGGAAGGTATGCTGGGTCTGCCTGGTATTGTGATCAATTCTGGCATGAGATTAATGAAAATTGTATCGCTCATATCAATGTGGATTTTCCCGGAACGAAGGGCGGTATCAATGTTCTCCCGAGGTCCAGTTCTATCGAGGATAGAAGTTTACTAGATGATATAATCTTATATTTTACAGGGAAGAAGCCAAATCATTTCGCATTTTTACCTCGTGGTGCTGATCAGTCCTTCTGGGGAACGAATATTCCGCTTCATTTTCAGCTGAAATATGAACCGAACGAAGTGGATAAACTCTATCAAACTCCTGGAGGTAACTGGTGGTGGCATACGGAGGAAGATTCATATGACAAAGTCGACTTGGAGCTATTAGCCAGAGATTCAAAGATTCATACTTCACTTGTTCTTGAATTATGCAATTTGGATGTTTTGCCGCTTAACCTGATCGATTTTGTTAAAAACAGCAGCAGGATTATTGGGGATATTGACAGATGTTCAGACGAACAATTTGATTTCACACCTGTTTATAAGATGCTTGATAGATTGAGCGAAAAGGTAACGGCACTCTCAAAAAAAGAGAGGGTAAAGGTCGAGGATTATAATCGTTTGCTTAAAACAGTCGGCGGGACTTTGAACCGATTAATGTTTTCCTGCTCCAGTAAATATGAATTTGATAATACATTTCCGTTTCAGCCTTTTCCCGGTCTATCAAAGGCCAAGAATATCTTCTCATCCAGCGTATCACCCGAAGAATTTTTGTTCACAATAACTTATTTTGTCAGACAACGGAATCGGATTGTCAACGAAGTAAAAGACTTATGTCTCATAATTGATGATTATTTACGGTCTAACTAAATTTAGTTTCCATCAACAAAGCTCGGGGAGATTCCCCGGGCTTTTTGTATTCCCTTGAACACATGGCAATTAGTTAAACATTGCTAAAGGCTCAAAAACAAGTTCATTCTGAGTTAAAAAATTATATCAAAAAAGAGGGGAGTGTTGATTTAACGGATCGATTAGCGAAGAACCAGGCCATTTGGGGTAGTGAAACGGGCAGATCTAAAGAGTCCCAGGCTATGGATTGACGGGAAATTAAGACCAATTATTCATTTACAATTATATCCATATAATATATATTGATAAAGTATTGGTTATATGACCCATTAATACCATTTTTTCAACAACAGCCAGTAGGTTCCCGCCGAGCCAAGCGGTACAACTTGGCTCCTTTTATCTTATTATCGAAAGGAGATTGACGAAATAATGAAGAAAATAAGTGTAATTTTGTCTGCGTTCGCACTTTCATTGGTACTTCCAGTAACTACATATGCCAGTGGCTGGGATTATCAAGGGAGTGATGCATTTACTAACCAAAGCAAAATCTTCCTATCAGGTGGAGGCGATTTTAAAATTTGCCTTAGTTCTAATAGTCAACCAGGATTTTATGAGTTATATGACGAAGATCCTTATAATCGCGATGATGTAGTGTATTCAAATGGTGTTAGAGGCCTCTACTATAAAACAGCAGGCAGTAACGATTTCGATTCCAAAGGCTGTCATATCTTCAGAAATATCGGTAAATATGTAGATGGAGATCAAGCGGAATTTTATTTAGCAAAATACTCGGGTGGAAATTCAACGGTGTATGCCTGGGATTAGAGAAAAGGAACTAGTCCTGAAAATATATAGGAAGTATAAAAGCCGATTGTCCTTTAGTCTTAAGGAGAATCGGCTTTTCTTTTTGAACGAAAGAGCAGGTTGGTTGAAAACCCTTTTCAAGTGTCCGATTTCAAATCAAACATCACCTGATTTGCCAGGTACTCTGCATCTCTTCCTACACCGCATACTAATGCTGAACCCCGTTGATTCTGCCAGGGTAATCCGATAAAATATAAACCTTTTACAGGGCTGACGCCTCTATGATGAATAGGACGGCCGTTTTTACCCCTACCGGTATGATTGGCAATAAAAGTATACACCAGAGAGTGATATAATGGAAATTTTTTCGTCTTAGTGAAATAAGAAAATGTCCGTTCTGTACTTCAAAGTTAAAAAAGCAATGAATCTTGCCTGCATAAATTAAAGTTTTGTTTAAACTTGGATAGGGTAATAAGAGAAGTAAAAAGGATTTTTACCAAGAGGATTATCATCTAATTATTGAGACAAAGGGGTGCGCAATAATAAAGGAAATCATTTAAAATAAAAGAGACCATTTTTTAAATACTGGAGGAGAAGAACCAATGGGAAAATTTCAGCAAAAGGAGATTACGGAGTTTATCGTCAGCCACAGAGAAGAGTTTCAAAACAGGCTGTTATCCGAGGCTGTAGAAGTCGCAGCTAAAATAAATGATATTTTACAGTCTGGGAATATTGATCTTTTGAAAAACGCTGAGAAGATGGTAGCGTTTGTTGTTGAGGGGAAAGATTCCGAACTTATTTCCTTTGCTGAGCAAGAAGGGATAGCTTGGGCGGAGCATGCTTTAACTCTTACTCTTAAGCTGGAGTGGGTACATGCGATTAGAAGGACGGTATGGTACTATCTGTTTGAATATGATCAACTGAATACCCATGGATTAAACATTTCAGACTACCGATCAATGATTTATGAGATGGAGAAGCAGATCAATGACGGCATCGATAAATTTCTTAATACCTTCTTCATTAGTTATTCATCTTATAAAGATGAATTGATCAGCGCTCAGCGAAAAATGGTTGAGCATTTATCTGTTCCTATCATACCGATCAGTCCTCATATAGCCGTCCTTCCTTTAATCGGTATGATTGATGTGTACCGTATGGATACCATTGAAGAAAAAATATTAACGGATATTTCAAATTTAAAAATCCGAACGTTAATTATGGATCTATCGGGCATTACAGATATGGGTATTGAAGTGATCCACCATTTTCAAAGAGTATTGAGCGGCATTTCACTGATGGGATGTGAGGCGGTCATTACCGGTTTGCGCGCAGAACTTGTCAGGAAAATGATTCACTTGGATGTATCCTTTGATGAGTATGCATCCACCAATGGTACGCTTCAGCAAACATTGAACGAATATTTTAGCACAGCGTCCGTATAAAATAAGGTGCTTCTTATGGGACTTGCCGGATTATTATTGATTTTCATGGGGAAACAGCGTGGCAAGAAGGTAAGAAAGCTGTCAAATGGGATATAACTGTAACTTAGGAGAATAAATAAAGAAGCGAGCGGAAGGAAAACCGCTCGCTTTTTCTTTATTCGTCTCGTCTTCCTCTTTTCTTCATCTTGCTGCCAAAGGTGATTTAAAGGGCAGCTCTGTTACAGAAGGAATTACATAACCGTTACAGGAATATAAAAGTATATAATCAACGATTCGATTGAGGGAGGAATGGGATGTATTTAGGAATAGCTATTCTTATATTGTTGTTGATTATTATTTTAATCCTTCGAATTGTTTCTAACTGGAATTGGAAACTTGTTTACTCTACATATGGCAGTGAAGATTACTTTAAGATCGTTGAGAAATTAAAAACAGAAGGAATAAAGTTTAAAACCGAGACTCCAAACAGAGGCTTTGATCATAACATTGACCGATTTAAGGAGAGTACACAACAATATGATATATACGTAAAAATAGATGAAGAATATTTAGCTGTTAAGGCGCTGCAAAAATGAAATGAAATATAGGAACTTCCGTTAGCGGCAGTGTTAGTGAGAGGTGTATAGTGGAGGTAAGGGAACAACTTTAAACACTAAATATAATCCAACTTGCAGAAGGGTGGATAAGTCGTGCTAGAGTTGTTAAACTTAAACACATTAATAGAAAATCAAAACGAATATACAAATTTTATCGTAAGCGAAGTCAATGACCACGCACTCCGAATAGCTGTGATAAATGGCGAATACCACTGGCATAAGCACGAAGAATGTGATGAACTATTCTATGTACTGGAAGGAGAACTTTTCATTGACCTTGAAAACAATGAAACCATTTCTTTGAAACCAGGTGAAATATTCACCATACCTGCGAACACAATGCATCGTACTCGTTCAAAGGAGAGGACAGTTAATCTATGCTTTGAAAAGGCGAGTAATGATATAACAGGTAACATCGGTTAAATCAAATGTATCGCTTAGCCTGGCAAAGAAGGAATTAGTCAGCATTATTGATAAAATGCTATCTAATGAACCCCCGGGAATATAAAAGAATAAAAAAAGCGAGCGGAATGAAAACCGGCTCGCTTTTTTGTTCAGACATTCGCATTACTTCTCTGTGTCCACTCTTATCCTCTTTGAAGGTTTGCTCTCGTTGTGGGTCCGGTCCAGTGCTGTAACCAAATACGTGTAAGCCCTTCCACTCTCTATTGTTTTGTCGGAGAACAAGTATCGTTTCTTTGGGCTGTATACCGTTGTAAGCAAGTGGGCCGGATCTTCTATGCTTCCTGATTTTTTCCCTTTAAAACGGTAGACGGCGTAAGCAGTGGCATCGCTGTGCTTATTATGCTTTTCGATCGCAAAGGAAACCTCATTATTATTAACCTGAATTCTGCGGATTTTTGGCGCTTTCGGTGTTTGATCATCAATCCAGGGCATGGGAGGTATTAAAGAAGGATATTTGTAGATATCGTTCTGTAAACGGTCGGCGATTCCAAGCGGATTTTTGCGTAGATCTTTGGCACTAAAGTGCATGCTTCCTTTAAAGTCTCCATACGTACGATTTAATTTTAACTGATTGGGCATTTCTTCCGGGTTCAGCCAGTTGGATACTCCATTCGTTATCGTATTGATTTTATAATCTGCTTGTCCTATATAGAGCTGAACGTTTTTGCCCCTGACTTCCTTTGCCCACCAATCCAGCAGCTTCGCATAATCTGCAACGGGCAGGCCAATGTTCCAATAAATTTGCGGTGCAATGTAATCAATATATCCATTGTTGATCCAAGTCCTGGTGTCTGCATACAAATCATCATAGTTCGTTTGCCCGGCTGCGGTGTCTGAACCAGTTGGATCTACGGCCTTATTGCGCCACACACCAAAGGGGCTTATGCCAAACTTGACATAGGATTTTTCTGATTTTATCGCTTCGTTCAGGTGCTTTACAAGCTGGTTCACATTGTCGCGGCGCCAATCGTCAATATTGGAGAATCGTGTTTTTCCGTATGCTTCATATGTGGATTGATCTGGAAAAGGAACTCCTGCGATTTTGTAGGGATAGAAATAGTCATCCATATGAACCGCATCAATATCATAATGTTGAACCACCTCCAAAATACCATCGATGATAAATTGCTGTGCTTCAGGGATGCCGGGATTAAAATACAGCTGCTGGCCATAAGGAACAACCCAGTCCGGATGCTGTCTGGCCGGATGGTCGGCGGGCAGTTTATTCAGGTCCGACAGGCCGGCTGTTTTGCCCAGCGGCATCGTAATACGGTACGGATTAAACCAGGCATGAAATTCCAAGTTGCGTTTATGTGCTTCTTCTACCATGAAAGAAAGGGGATCATAGCCAGGGTCTTTTCCCTGGACACCCGTTAAATACTTGGACCAAAGACCATATTGGGAAGGGTAGAAGGCGTCAGCCGTCGGTTTAATCTGCATGACAACCGCATTCATGTTCATGGCCTTTTGTTCATCAAGGAATCTAGTAAACTCTTCTTTTTGCTGTGCAATGGAAAGCCCGGGTTTGGACGGCCAGTCAATGTTGGTTACGCTGGCAATCCAGGCCGCCCGCAATTCTTGTTTGGGATAAAGTGTTTGTGCATGATGAGGGGATTTTTCAGCAAAAGCATCTTGGGGAGAAAGCAGAAGATTTCCGCCGATTAAAGCAGCTAACCATAATGAAACCGCCTTTTTCCTACATACCATCACAAAACCTCTCTTCCTTATTTTGTAATTTTTAGGAATAATTTTATTATAAAAGATTGGAGGAACCACGAACCATAGCTTTTGGTTTATTTTTCATAAAAAGTAATGGGCCTATCTTCTTAGATCATCCGCTGACTAATCGCGCAATGGATCTGCTAATAAGGCAGAGTACTAGATTGCATGCGTGTAAAACATATCTGTCGGAAGAAAATAAGGCTGGCAGGTACTATGCGGAAAAATCTTATCACAGTTCTAAAGATAGACAGCTCTCGCACCGCTTTTGTAATAAAAATGAGATGTTATTCCTTAAGAATTCCGGGTATTTTACTAGCAAAGGAGGGGTAACAATGAGCCAAACAACTACAAGCTTTAAGCCATGGGTAATAGTTGGATTAGGCACATCAGCAACTGCAGTATGGTTATCCTCTAAACACAATCGTATACGCGCCAAATGCTGGGTAAGGAATTTTACTAGAAAAGTGATGCCGGATCCATGCTACAAAACCAAAGTTTTACCTGTGGAAAAAGGCGGCCATCCGAATCCATATGACCACGAGGATTCTAAAATGGTATCAGAAGGTTCCGTCTATGGTGTCCACTATTTTAATGAAAAGAAACAGTAGGAATATCGCAGTACTTTACTATTCTAGCTTGTGACCTCTTTATATTCACAAGCTTTTTTTATTGTCAAAAGTGAGAGATGGTTACCAAGGCCATATGCATTATGTAAAGGATGAAGGTAATTATTATTTGTCACTGTGGGATCTAAAGATCGTGCTGCCATATAAGTCGGCTTTTTTTAATGAACAAAAGGGCAGGATAGTTGTGGAAAGGTGGTGAATAACAACACCATAGGAAGCAAGCTCTTAATAATACTAATAGCCATAAGGAGTGAACAATTTGAATGATAAAATTCAAAAAATAACAACCAACTTGTGGTTCAACACAGAAGCCGAAGAGGCAGCGAGGTACTACACTTCTATTTTTAGAAATTCTAAAATCGGAACAATCACCCGCTATGGAAAAGAAAGGCATAAAATTGACGGGCTAACAGAAGGGGACGTAATGACCATAAGGTTCCAATTGGAAGGGCAGGAATTCGTAGCGTTGAACGGCGGTCCGCAATTCAAATTTACAGAAGCAATATCCTTTATCGTGAATTGTGAAACGCAAGAAGAATTGGACTACTTTTGGCAAAAACTCTCAGAGGGTGGAGATGAGAAAGCACAAGTTTGTGGTTGGCTGAAAGATAGATACGGTGTATCCTGGCAAATTGTTCCTATCGCTCTAAATGATATGTTAACCGACCCCAACCCCGAAAAGTCCGAAAGAGTTATGCAGGCATTGCTGCAAATGAAAAAAATCAACATCAATGTCTTGAAGGATGTGTATGAGGAATAGAACTTTATAAACATGTGGGTTAATGAACCGGTGCCTGCCTAAGAAAGGCATTTTGAAATATACGAACATATGTTTTAAAACGTGTTTGAGATTAAAATACGTACCGAAATGAGATGGAGGAAGTATATATGTATGTAACGATTTCAGATTTCATTAAAGAATGGGATAAGGAAGCGATATTAACGCAAAAGGTTTTGGACGGTTTGACAGACGATTCATTAAAACACCGTTTATCCGGAAGGTCGTACCCTGGGAAGGATTGCGTGGCATCTCACAACAAGTATTCCAGATTATCTAGCTCATTTCGGGTTTAAGATAAATGGGGTAGAAAATTCAGAAAGCGTCCCAACGTCAGTGCTGACGCAGCAAAAGTCATTGAACAACAATGGACAGACGAATCCTTAAACCAAATACAAGAAGCATTCGGAAGACAGGAAACAAATGCTTCAATTCTGATCGGACTAATCAAGCATATCGTTCATCATCGCGGACAAGTTACAGTTCTTATGCGTCAAGCAGGAATAAAACCTTTTGGGGTTTATGGACCACCAAAAGAAGATTGGATTCATTTAGGGGTGGAAAATCCACCACTTTAATATTGAGATCAGGCTGCCAAAATTGGCAGTCTTTGTTCTTATTGAACGATCGAGCAGATGACTCCAAGGAGGAATTCTTATTTCTCTTTCCGAATAAATATAATAGAAAAATTTGGGTAGAGCGAAAACATCAATTGGAGAACAGATCGAGAAGCAGCATTTCATAACGCAATAATGGTGATTAAATAGAGGTGAGGGATTTGGTGAAAGCAGATAAATTAGCCTCCTAAATAACGTAAGCACAATTTTAGGAGGCTGATTATATGAGGTTTTATTTAATTAAAAGAGAAAACTGGTATAGAACTCAGTATTTCGAGCATTATTTAGGTCAAAAATGCACCTTTAGCTTAACAGCAAATATAGACATTACAACGTTATTAGAGCAGCTTCGAAACAAGGAAATCAAGCGATATCCCGCCTTTATCTACATGGTCAGCAGAATAGTGAACGCTCATGTAGAATTTAGAACTTCCTTTGATGATGAGGGAAATTTAGGTTATTGGGACCAAATGTTTCCGAGCTATACAATCTTCCATAGTGATAACAAATCATTCTCTTGCCTATCAACTGAGTTTTCAAATGATTTTTGTGTGTTTTATAAAAATTACAATGATGATATAAAGCAATATGCAAATGTTAAAGGACTTTTTACAAAAAACCATGTACCTAAAAATGCATTTCATATATCTGCAATCCCATGGGTCAGTTTTACTAGCTTTAACCTAAATATAAATGAGGATAACGGCTTTTTATTGCCCATCGTTACAAGTGGAAAATATTTTAATCGAGAAAATAAAACATGGTTGCCTGTAGCACTTCAAGTACATCATGCCGTATGTGATGGATATCACGCTGGTCTTTTTATAGAGGAGCTGCAACAATTAGCCAATAACTTTCATGACTGGCTGCCGTAAAGATAACCGATCCGTTTGATATAGGGTGAGTACCTTGAGATATGCACCCTCTTCTGTAAAGGGCGCTTTCCTGTCACAAGGATCAGCGCCTGGTTTTCGTATTTTTAAGGGCGTCTGTATATGACTTTAAAAGAACCCATTGTATTAAAAAGGAGACTAATCAGGATGAGCAGCCGCATAGAGAATGCTGAGTTTGACTGGGTAAAAAAAACGATTATGAGAAATTTTGAACACATGAAAATTAATCATATCGCGCCACTTGGTGAAGGCTGGAGGAGTCGTGCATTTCTAATTAATCATGAGCTTGTGTTTCGATTTCCAATGGAAAAAGAAGGAGCCATTGATACAGCAAAAGAAATAAAGGCGTTACCCAACCTGAAAAAACATATTTCCCTAAACATCCCGGAATTTATTTATTGTGGCAAACAAGCTAATGGTTTTCCTTTTGTCGGCTACAAACTATTGCCTGGAGAGCCCATGGATGAACAACTATTTCACTCATTACCATCAGAAACAAAAAACAAAATTGCCGAGCAAATCGCTGAATTTATGGATCAGAACAGTTCATTTTGTGTTGACCAGGCGAGGGAATATAATATACGGATAAAGAGCTTCTATCAACATTACTTAGAGACATTCCGTGAAGTGAAGAAAAAAGCTTTTACTCGAATCGACCAAGAAATGAAAACATATCTATCTTTTCGATTTGAAACATACCTCGAGAGTAAGAACCACTTCAGCTATACACCTAAGCTCCTTCATGCTGATTTATCGTTGGACCATTTATTATTGAATCAAAAGAGGCAAGAACTAACTGGAATCATCGATTTTGGCGACATGAAAATGGGTGATCCCGATTATGAATATTTGTATTTGCTGGAGGAGTGCGGAGAGGCATTTACAAAAAAAGTGATGGAAGTGAGAAAGGAAGAAAACGTTCAACAGAGGCTGGAAAAGCTCTCTTTTTTCCTGACAGCTGATAACGTTTTGCTATTATTGGAAGGCTTAAAAAGAAATAATAGAGAGATTGTAAACAAAGCAATAGAAATCATTCAGTGTGAAATGAAAAAGCCACATACTTAGGCATCGTGGTTAAACCTGGCTTGATGGGGCATTAAGAATCCTCTTTTTTATTAGGTTGTGTACCAGCAGTTTATTGAAAAAGTTTGCTATTTGAAAGTTATAAAAGTGTTTCAGATGTGATTCTAGTACATGTAGGGTGGCCAGGCTGCCGGAAAGCCCCTATTGAGCCTATTTCTCAGTAACTTTTTACTTATCTTTGCATATATTAATGTACTCCTATTGAAACTTACTTATAAAACCCGTTCATATATGATCGGGTTCCTTTGTGTTTAGGTGAACAGGAGAATAGAAAAAAACCTGAACTTTCATTCAGGCAGGTTTAATTTATAATTAGGATGCGTTTGATGCAATTAAAGTAAGGACTACTGTCAATACGTTTGTCATCGTTTGAACCGCAATAGCAGCTTGTTCAGTTTCTGCTTCTACTCGAACGGGCCGGCATGCTCTTGATAAGAACCTCTCAGTAGTAAAGGGAGGGGTTGTTATTGATGTGAGTGACATGCAAAAAGTGCTCTTGGATAAAAGAAAGGCCATTGCAACCGTAGAAACAGGAATTCATGTAGGTCCGCTTGTAAAAGGATTAGCGCGACAAGGGTTTATGGCTCCGTTTGGAGACAGTCCAACCGTCAGAATCGGAGGAATTACGATGGGCGGTGGATTTGGAGTGCTCTCACGTTCGATTGGTCTTATAGCTTCAGCTGTCATATTTTTACTGAAAAATAGTGGTATAAAAAGAAGGCCAGCTTGCCCTCAGCACATTGTTAGTGTGATGTTTATCCTCTGTTTACCTCCTGTTTATCGGCGCTTCCTATACTATAAAAAATGGCAGTAATGGGTCATTTTAGGATGACTATCACTGACCGAGGAGTAGATGGGTAACGAGGGATGGATTAATTGAACCTTTATCAATTTTTTTTGAGGGAGGTAACCGTTGGTGAAAGTAGAAAAAGAGCAAAAAAGAGCAGCATACGCAGCCTGTATTTGGATGATTATTTTTGGAGCAGCTCATATTTACTCCGCTTTCGGAGGATACTATGCAGTTTCGAGCGATCCAGGGACTCACCACGCTGATTCACTTGAATGGATGGCAAACATTGTAGTTACTATGATGTGCATTGCCGGTATTTTTGTATCACTCGCAGCAGTTCGAGCGTGGGGCAGGACAGTACCAAGGTGGACTGTCTCAATCCCAGCTTGGTCGGGGTGTATACTCCTTGTCCTACGGGGTGGCGGTGGTGCTATCGACCAGATTTTTCGATTAACCGGAATCCTTCCATATGGTTTCTTCGGGAGTGCAGAATCACAGTATGTAACTTGGGCAGGTCGAATTTTTGATGCCTATGTGATGATTGGTGCTATTCTTTTTGTGATGACAACTCGGCTTTACCTGTACAAAGTGAATCCGCTCAACGATTTCTAAATACGGATGCGTCCTCCAGGATCCAGGATCATGCTGCCCAATCTGGCAGCTTTTCTTTTTTAACTTATGGGGCAGGTTATTTCTAAATATTTATATCGTTTTCCTGCCAAATCGACCAATGGGAATATACAAATTTCTTCTTTAGTAACCCTCAGCAGCTCTTTTAGAGTTTCCAAATGAAATTGGTGATCTAACCGGTCAGCATACGTAAAAAGGAAATGTGCGGAAAGAAGAATATCAAATTCTGCATCTTCAAACGGCAAAGAAGGCAAAGCAGCAGGAACATATCGCTCTCTGGAGTCTTTCATATCTTTGGAACAGTCATCTAAGGCGTTTAAACGATGTTTTCTAAGATCTTCCATATCCTTGAAATAACTCCATACGTAGTTGCTCTTGACTGTCTCCATATGCTCCAAAGCATGGCCGATATCCAAATGGCCTTTGTTTGTTAAGTCCTCATCAGAAAAATAATACGTAATATCACAAGCTGTAACGTCTAAACCTGTTTTGTTGCCGACCGCCGTAAAAGAACATGCTCCCGCTGGGCAATCAAGTATTTTCTTTCCCTTCAGTGCTTCTACAGAAAGAGAAAACATATCCAAATACTCCTCAAAGGTTCTTCCGATAAAAACAATTCTCTCCAGATCTAACTTTTTAAACTGCTCGACACTGCTCAACTGAACTCACCTCAATATCAAGAATTAAAATAAATAATATCACAATACCAGGAACAAACACTTATGAAATTTTTTTCTTTTTTGAACAAGTAAGTTGAATGTCACTGCATAACATGTTACTATTAGGTCACTTAATACAGGTGACCCTTTGTTCACATGTTTAATTCGACTGAAAGGATTGTTGGAATGGATGAGAAGCTTTCTACTGTATTTAAAGCCTTGGGACACCCGATCCGAAGGCACATACTGGATCTTCTGAAGCAATCGCCGAAAACTACGGGTGAACTTATCGAATATTTTCCCGATGTGACGCGCTACGCCATCATGAAGCATTTAAGGATTCTGGAGGAAGGGAATCTGGTGCTGGTTCGGCGTGAAGGCAAATATAAAAGAAACTTTCTCAATGCAGTGCCGCTGCAAGAAGTGCATAACCGCTGGGTAGGTAAATATATGGAGACAACGGCCAGCTCATTGTTAAACCTGCAGTCGCTTGCAGAACAAAAAGGAGGAAATGAAACGATGGCAAACACTAAGGATTTTCATATTGAACAAGAGATCTTCATCAATGCAACTAGGGCAGAGGTTTTTCACGCATTAACAGAAAAAGCAGGGGATTGGTGGGAGTTCCGCATTGCGCCAAAGGGGGTATCTTCCCATTTTACATTTGATCCAGTGCCGGGAGGGCTCTTTATGGAAAAATGGGGGGATAATGAGGGGGCAGTCTGGGGCAATGTTTATTATGTAAATGCTCCGGAAGAAATTCGTCTGTACGGACATCTTGGCATGCGCGGAGCTGTAAACAGTGCCTATACGTACCGTCTTGTCGAGAAAGATGGAGGAACCTTGCTTCAACTTTCCCATTCCGCATCTGGACTGCTGGAAGAGCAATGGGAACAAGAGCACGCGAAAGGATGGGAGTATCTTCTCGGAACCCTTCTGAAAAATTACGTTGAAAATAAATAGTTTCCTTAAAAATCGGAGGGAGCAAGGATAGTAGATTTAAAGAAAATAAAGGGCATTCTTGAAAAAGGAAACTAATTAATTAAACATTTGTTTAAATAGAAGAAGGAAAGAAGACCCCCAGACAGCATTCCAAGAATCGCATGGGGGAAATTTTGTTGAAGAGAATGGCAGTATCAAGATGCCGGTATCGGTTTAAGCCCATCATGCCCTGGTGGACGGCGTTCATACTGGAAAGTACTTTAGCAGGCTGCAGGGCTGGCTGGATGATCCGGATACTATACTGATTAAAGAGTAAACGCCTCCTATTCGGAGGCGTTTACTCTTTAATTAATGTAGGGAGATGCTTCTCTATAAATAAAGGCTACATGCTTTATGCTTGCTTTTACTTTGGAAGCGGCTTCTAAAACGGTTGAGGTATATCTGGCTTCCAGCCATTCCTGCTGGATTGGATCATCAACAAGCAGTATGAGGGTATTACCCTCAATGTTACGGGCAATGACCGTACTGAACCATGTCTCGAAGTTGGGACCGCTTATTTTTTCCTTAATCTCTTTCAAAATTTCATCCCACAAGATTTGAGCGTCCATTTACACTACTCTCCTTTACCTCAACTGATCAATTTAATCTTATCATACTTTGGGAACGGTATTTCCAAAGAAAGGGCTTGTTATACAGAAAATGCAGAAAATGAAACAAAGACCAGAAGCCCGCACAGGGGCTCTGCCCTTTTATTAGTTGAGATTCGTGTTCTCCCCAAATCGATTCCAATCGTGGTCATTATACCCTCTCCTTAGGTTAATCTTCTTAGACAACATTTGTTTTCAACGTGACTATTATTTAATTTGGGTCCTGCAAATTTAAACAAAATATGGAAAAACGTACAATGGCCTATTAAACTTTTTTAAACGTTCGTTTCATAGAAAGCCCGTCCAGACGTTTCAACCTGTGAAAAGATAAAATGGGTGACGGTTTGGGCATAGGGGTTTACGTGTTCAATAAATTCTTCTGCTTTCGCGAATGTCGGGAACTGCAGCTTCAGCATAAAACACGCATTGCCGGCAATACGGTAGCAGAACTCCACGTTCGGCAGCCTCTCGATAAAGTGTTTGAAGGACCTGTAGTCCCCGTTTTTAATGGTGGCTTCCACCATGCATTGGATCGGCTGCCCCAGCTTTTCATAATCTACTTCCACCGTATACTTTTTAATGATGCCGAACGATTCCATTCTTCTTACGCGCTCTGTGACAGAGGGTGAAGAGAGGTTAACCCTTCTGCCAAGCTCACTCATCGATAAGCGGCTGTTCTTGCTCAGTTCATCTATGATTCTTCTATCCATATCGTCAATTTTCATTTCTTAAAGAAATCCTCCTAAACTCATTTTCTTCTTAAAGTAATCGGGGAAAGTACATTCCCCATTTAATGGGAAGCAACCAGGAGCTTTGCTATCCTAAATGTACAAGGAGGTTAGAATAATGGCAAGGATACAGGAATCGAATTTCGGGGCTACCCCGTTTCAAAAACTGTTAGGGCATAACCCGGAGATAATGGACTCATGGAGCCGTTTAGGGGAGGTTTTGGGGAAGGATGTGAGGCTTTCCTCCGAGCTGAAAGAGCAGGTGAGAAGGGCATTAGCCCAGGAAAATGGCTGTGAGTACTGCAAAGCAAAAGGAAAGCCTGAACCGCATCTATTTGATGAGAAAACATCGATTGCCATCGGTTTTACCGAGGTGTTCCTGAAGACGAAAGGAGATCTGCCGGATTCCATTTTCAATGTCTTGAGAGAATCATTCTCTGATGAAGAGATCAGTGAGCTTTGTGCGTTCATGGCGTTTACAACCGCTTCCCAATATTTTGGAGCGATGATGAAATTGGAAGCTTAAAATGTAAACTCTCAATCGAAAAGGTAAACCCCTTCATCATGTCGAACTAGCAAATGGAAAGATCTTAAATTAGAGGGGATGAATATACAGTTTTCGATTGTTGAACTTTATGAAAAATGCGGATTTGTTAAGCAAATGGCAATAACGGAAGAACCGATGTCTTTGCGATGATCAAATCCGTATAGTGCAAGGATAAGAGTTGCTTCGGCAGCTCTTTTTCTTCATGTTATACTGTTAAAAAAAGGAGTGGTGACATGATATTGGAAGCGGTTATGCTGCAGGTGAAGCAAGGCATGGAGGAGGAATATGAAGAAGCGTTTCGTCAGGCCTCAACGATCATTTCGTCTATGAAAGGCTACATTTCACACGAACTGCAGCGCTGCATGGAAGTTAATGGCAAATATTTATTGCTGGTGAAGTGGGAAACATTAGAGGATCATACCGTTGGATTCAGGCAATCGAGTGAGTATCAAGAATGGAAGCATCAGCTGCACGATTTCTATGATCCCTTTCCAACCGTTGAACATTTTGAAAACGTGCCTTTAGAAGAGATGGGCTGATCCGTATGGAATATGCGATAACACTTGAAGTCAATGGATTAACACTGCGCGGGATGGCTCATAAGCCAGTATCAGACGGTCCTGTAAAAGTGCCCGTGGCTATTCTGTTTCACGGATTTACTGGATCGAAAATGGATGACCACTTCTTATGGGTGCGCTTTTCCCGTGAGCTGGCAAAACAGGGAATTGGCTGTGTGAGGTTTGACTTTTCCGGTTCAGGAGAAAGTGACGGTTCTTTTTCAGAGATGACATTTAGCGGCGAGGTACATGAGGGCAGGGAGATCGTGAATTTCGTAAAAGAAATGGACTGGGCAGATCCAGAAAGAATGATGTTAGTGGGGCACAGTATGGGCGGTGCAGTTGCTGTCCAAGTAGCGAAAGAAATTCCAGATAACATACATAAAGTGTGCTTATGGGCGCCAGCCGGCAACATGAATAAGCTGGCCGCTTCTTACTTTGAAAAGTACCCCAAGCTTCCGAATGGGAATGTTGATTTAGACGGACTTGAGCTGGGCCGCGCATTTTATGAAGACTTAAAGGGCCGCGATCTCTATCACGATATCACAGCATATACGAATCCGGTCATGATCATCCATGGAACAGATGACCAGACGGTTCCGCATGAATACGGACAAAGGTATTACGATGCTTATTTAAACAACGATCGCGTGATTCATTTAATGGAGGATGTTAACCATGTATTCTCCAGGTTAAGCTGGATCGAGGAGCTATTTGGTCACAGTATTCGATTTCTGAAAAAATAGAGCTTTCTAAACAGGATTTATAGAACTGAAGGTGGAAAAGTTGAACGCTAAGGCTTTCATTATGGCATTCATTACGATTATCATTTGGGGATCAACATTTGCGGCGATCCGAGCGGGTCTGCATGGCGGCTATTCGGCGGGCCACTTAGTTCTCACCCGTTACTTCATCGCATCCAGTGTTTTTATCCTTTACGCCTTGTGGCCGGGGGTGAAATTTCGGCTGCCGAAAAAAGAAGACCTTTTTAGGCTTCTTCTGCTTGGATGGATCGGCATCAGCATTTATCATATCGGAGTAACATTTGGTGAGCAGACCATTTCCGCAGGAACAGCCGGCATGCTGATTGGAGCAGCACCTGTCTTTACAGCGCTGATCGCAGTTTTTGTGCTTAAAGAGCGGTTGGGGAGGTTCGGATGGATCGGCCTTGGCATCGGCTTGGCGGGAGTGGTATTGATCACACTGGGGAGTGCAGGCCCGTCCCTGACCATTTCCAGAGGAGCCCTTTTAGTTTTGATGGCTGCTGTAGCCACGTCTGTCTTTTTTGTTTATCAAAAACCGTTCTTTCAGCGGTATACCCCCATTGAATTAACGGCGTATATGACGTGGGCAGGTACGATTCCATTTTTCTGGTTCTCTCCGGGACTCTTTGATTCGATACAGCACGCCACCATGGAGGCTCATCTTTGTGCGATTTATGCAGGAGTCTTTCCGGCAGCCATTGCTTATGTCACGTGGGCGATCGCTCTTTCATCAGGTAATGCCAGCTCTGTGGCCAGCATGATCTACTTGGAACCGGCTGTCGCGATATTGACAGCGTGGATCTGGCTGAACGAGTGGCCGAGCACCCTTTCGCTTATCGGCGGATTAGTTGCAATATCGGGTGTTCTTGTTGTTAATGTCCTGGATAAGAAGCCATTGAAAGTGAAAAAGAAGACAGCATGATGTGGAATTATGGGTGGAGGTGATGATGTGATACTGATCAGTGCTTGCTTAGCTGGTTTAGAGGTAAGGTATAATGGCACCCATTGTCTTAATACAAAAATCAGGAAACTAATAGAAGAGAATAAGGCCGTAACTATATGTCCCGAGTTGCTTGGCGGTCTTCCAACACCGAGAGAACCAGCAGAAATAGTTGGCGGGCATGGAGAACACGTTCTTGATGGTAAAGCGAGGGTGCATGAGAAATCAGGAAGAGACGTTACAGAACTGTACATAAAAGGAGCAAATGCTGCGCTTGAAAAAGCCAGAGAGCTGAAAGCTGATACGGTCGTCCTCAAGGAGTTCAGTCCTTCCTGTGGAAGCAGGTTCATCTATAACGGTGAATTTAAAGGAACAAAAATAGCGGGAAATGGTGTGACAGCAGCACTTCTGCAAAGAAACGGCATTCAAGTGCTGTCAGAAGATGACTTTCTTAACCGGATCCAATCATTTGATTATTAGGCTCTTCTCGTATAATCTTACTCTTAACGATTACTTAAAGTAAGTTTTCTCAAACAATAAGAGGTTAAGGGAGGAATTCAATTGAGTCAAATTTCTAAGCTTGTTGAACCTGTAACCATTGGTGCATGGAACTTAAGAACAAGAACAGCAATGGCGCCTATGACACGGGCGTTTGCCGATGACAAAACCGGTGTGGTTAATGATCAAATCGTAGAATATTACCGAAAGCGGGCTCAGGATGGAATCGGACTCATCATTACAGAAGGTGTTGTGATCTCACCTCGAGCAAAGGGGAATCCTGGCGTACCTGGGCTATACACTCAAGAACAGATCGATGGCTGGAAAAAAGTCACCGACGCGGTACACGCTGAAGGCGGAACGATCATTGCACAAATATGGCATGTCGGCCGGGCAAGCCACCATGAAATAGCAGGAGGGCTTCCTCCACAGGCGCCATCTGCTATTGCTGCTGAAGGAAAAGTGTCACGGTTCGGTAAACCTTTCGATGTTCCTGAAGAAATGAGCGAGGAAGAAATTGCAGAAGTCGTGAATCAATACGCACAAGCTGCAAAAAATGCGATGGAAGCTGGCTTTGACGGCGTCGAAATCCATGGTGCACACGGTTACTTAATCGACCAGTTTAACTCGGACGTTTCAAATAAAAGGACGGATCGGTACGGCGGTGATTTGAAACAGCGTCTTACGTTTATGAAAGAAGTTCTAAAAGCAGTCATTGATGCTGTCGGAGCAGACCGTACCCTTATTCGTTTCTCGGCTCTTAAGATTGATCAGCCTACATACATGTGGGAAGACCCTGAAGCTGCCATTCAAACATTTATTGATGCTTTTAAAGAAACAGGCGTTCAAATGATTCACCCTTCTACCATGGAATTTACCAAACCCATCGCCAGAGGATTAACGTTGCATGAATTGGTACGCAGCCACTGGGATGGAGTTATCGTTGGTGTAGGTGGACTTGATGCAAATACAGCAGAAGTTGCATTGAAAAAAGGTACAATTGATGTGGCCGCCATTGGCCGGCCGCTGATTGCCAATCCGGATTATCTGGCGCGTATTAAACAGGATCAGCCACTTGTCGAGTATGAAGCCCAAAAACATTTAATTCAATTAGTGTAATAGAAACGAAATGACCAGCTGCCTCGAAAAAGGCAGTACCTATTTCTTTCATTTAATTTGCTTTAATTTCTATTTTCTGTTATTCTAAAAAAGAATTATTTTTGTTCGGTGTAAAACTAGAATAACTATTTTACTTTTCATCTGATGATCTTGATGATCACTTTGGGCAAGGATAGTAACACATTGTGTGTTTAACACACTAGGAGGCAACATATATGGAGCAAGGTACAGTTAAATGGTTTAATGCAGAAAAAGGTTTTGGATTTATCGAGCGTGAAGGTGGAGACGACGTATTCGTTCATTTCTCTGCTATCCAAACTGATGGTTTCAAATCATTAGATGAAGGTCAAAAAGTTACTTTTGATGTTGAGCAAGGTGCTCGTGGAGCTCAAGCTGCCAATGTTCAAAAAGCATAATTAGCTCTTCTCTATTTAACAGGTCCTTCTTACAAGGATCTGTTTTTTTGTTTTCTAAAAAAAGTGCAATGAAAAAACCCGCTCAACGCAAGAGCGGGTAAATGGCACAAGTAAAGTGATGCTCGTTTAAATGGTTTAACTAAGTATAGCATAGTGACAGGAGATATCCTAATTTTAAAATGGGAAATTTAGTTACCGTATGCAGGGAGATTTAATTCCTTAGCTAAAATTGCAGTAAGAAGCAGGGTCCATTATGAGTTTTATTAAAGGGAATTTATTAAATATAGAGAAATTTGCATGGATATTAATAAACTTGCAATTCCTGAAGCCATCTTTGGACAGGGGCGATACGACAGGGAAAAGGGTGAGGTGGATTAAATGTTTAATTGGCCATATCAAAGAAATCATTCGACATCCTGTGAAATCTTTCTATGGAGAAAGTGTCAAGGAAACAAAAATAATGAAATATGGTTTGTATGGAGACCGCAGCCACGCTTTTTTGGATGAAACACGAAAAGGAAAGTTTTTGACGATCACACAATTCCCAGAAATGGTCCGATATAAAGCGAGGTTTGCCGGAGAAGAGTCAATCGATCGGTATCCTAAAGTCGAAATAGTGACGCCTGAGGGCCCCATTTTTCATTGGGGAGATAAAGAACTAACGAAAGAAATAGAAAGTAAATCGAAACGGAAAATCTCCCTTGTTTCATACACACCTTCGGCTGTTCCACTAGGGGCCATTGAAGAAGAACATATTCAACTGATTACGGATGCTTCACTAGATCAATTAAAAGAAAATGGGGTAACACAGAACTTGATTATCGACGTTTTCGTCCTAATTTATATATATCCCTACAAGAAAAGATACCGTTTATTGAAGAGACATGGTTTGGCAAACGGCTAAGGATAGGAAAAGAAGTGGAAATTCAAGTAAAAAGGCATTGTGAAAGGTGTATGATTATTACCATTCACCCAGAAAAGCAGAGAGAGATTCCACTTTACTTAAAACGGTTGTTCAAGAAAGAAACAATCATTTTGGCGTTTATGCTGCGGTCATAAAAACGGGGGAACTGCACAACGGTGATGAGGTCCACCTTCTGGAATGAATATGGAGTTGCGTATGCAGCTCTTTTTTTTGTTTACCTCATTTAAAAAAAATGATTGAAGGGGCTTGAAGCTCACACAGTGTCAGGTTGTATAGTAAGGTTGCCGGCAAAAACAATTCGTACGAAATGAGGGGTTGAGCCTGTATAATAAAAACTGGAAGGTTGGAGAATTAGCTAAACAAACCGGACTTACGGTACGCATGCTACATCATTACGATAAGATTGGACTATTTTCTCCTTCAAAATATTCAGATTCGGGTCACAGGCTTTATACAGAATCAGATATCGTAAGGCTTCAGCAAATCATGTCACTTAAGTAGTTAGGATTTGCGTTGGAGGAGATTAAGGAGATCATGGACAATCGAAATTTCAATCCGGTTGAACTGATCAAAGTACAGTTGAATGATGTGAAAAAGAGTATTCGGCTGCAAGAACTGTTATGCAGCCGTTTCAGAAAGTATATGAATTGCTTATTAGTCAGCAAGAAGTAACGCATGAACAATTTATAAATTTAATAGAGGTGATTAACTTGAATAAAGATAAATACTTTACAAAAGAACAGCAGGAAAAGATGTTCAAACAGCTTGGACTGGAGAAACGAAAGGAGTATGTGATTGAATGGGCTGAAATCACTGCAAAAATCCGTGTGGAATATGAGAAGGGGACACCGCCGGAAAACGTGGATGTCACACATTTGGCCAAACAATGGAATGAATTCCTCGATAAGCTGAGTTTTGGAGATCCCGAGATTTCCAAGGCCGCTGAAAGGTATTACAGAGAGAACCCACAAATCGGAGAGAAATTTGGAATAGGTCAACAGCTGTCTGACTACATCAAGAAGGCCATCTCACACCTTAAATGATTCTCAAACCAAACCGTATGCCAAATAGTGCATACGGTTTTTTTAGTTGTTTTTAGCACCTCAACTTACAAACATAGTTATTTCTCCTTAAGAATAAACTTTAGAAGTCAGTTATACACACGGCAATCAAAAGGCGTTATAACTTTGTGAGGCGGTCGAGAGGAGGCATGTCATTTGAACAGACAGTTAACGACAGAACAGATGCTTTTCTATATTAGAAATGGACTTGGTCTATCGCAGGTCCAAAAAAAAATAGTGGTTGTTGGGGCAGGGATGTCGGGATTGGTTGCAGCTTCCTTATTAAAGGATGCTGGTCATGACGTAACGTTACTGGAAGCTACCGCGAGGGTTGGGGGCCGTGTATACACGATGCGAAGCCCCTTCGTTGATAATATGTATCTTGATGTTGGAGCTATGCGGATTCCCCATGATCACTATTTGGTCCTAGAATATATAAAAAAATTTCAATTGCGCGTTAACTCGTTCTTAAATACGACTCCCAATGACCTGATCTATGCAAATGGTATAAAAACCAATAAGGTGGCATATGAGAGAAATCCAGACATGCTAAATTACCCTGTTGCTCCGCATGAGAAAGGGAAGACAGCTGAAAAATTATTAATGACAGCGATTAAACCGGTTGCTGACTTTATCCTTAAAGACCCCATTAAGAATTGGAAACAAGTCGTAAGAGACTTTGACAAGTATCCCATGTCTTTTTTTTTGCAATATAATCCTGTAGGGATGAGCTTATCTCCAGGCGCAATTGAAAGCATTAAAGTACTCCTTGGTCTTGAGGGATTTCCTGAACTTTCGTTTCCGGCCATCCTCAGAGAACTATTGCCTCTCTTTAGCGCCGGTGTCAAATTTTACGAAGTAGTCGGTGGGAATGACCTGCTTCCTAAGGCTTTTTTACCTCAATTAAAAGAAAACCTCTTTTTAGGATATCAAATGACAAAAATTGAACAGCACAATAGTGAAGTAACCATTCATTCCAGACATACACAAAGTCAAAAGCCTTTAACAGTTACAGGGGATGTAGCCATTATCACCATTCCGTTTTCAGTGTTATCCTTTGTGGAGACTCAGCCTGCTTTTTCACATCACAAAAGGAAAGCGATTCGGGAGCTTCATTACGTTTCCTCAACGAAAATCGGTCTGCAATTTAAAGAGCGATTCTGGGAAAAGGAAGGGATAAGAGGCGGGAAATTGATGACGGACTTACCGATCAGGTTTGCTTATTATCCCAGCCATTTAATCGGTTCAACCGGATCAGGCATCATTTTAGCCAGCTATACATGGGAAGATGATACATTGTCATGGGATAACTTGCCCGAAGGTGACCGAATCCGAAATGCATTAGACAATTTATCTTTAATCCATGGCAATCAAATATATTCAAGATTTCTAACAGGCGCTTCTCATAGCTGGTCACAATATCAGTTTTCAGGGGGGGCTTTTTCTATGTTTAAGCCTGGGCAGGAGACCGACTTATTTCCAGTTATCCCCACGCCTGAAGGAAGGGTCCATTTTGCTGGCGAACATACTTCAACAGCCCCAGCCTGGATAGAAGGGGCGATTCAATCCGGAATACGGGTTGCACATGAAGTTACCAATCTGCCAAGATCAAAGCCGTAAGCCAGAACGGAACTAGCTGCCCTCCGAGGCGGCTTTTCTTATGATCATCGGGCAGATTAATTAGAGAAACGGAATCATAAATTATACATTTTAAAAATTATTGCATAAAAAACAATTTAAAGTGAGATGTTATGGAAAAAGGAGGTGAATACATAATGGCAAATCGTAGTGGTGGGAATCGTAATCAGGTTTTGGTACCAGGTGCACAACAAGCACTAGATCAAATGAAATATGAAATTGCTACTGAGTTTGGTGTTCAACTAGGAGCTGACACAGCTTCTCGTGCGAACGGTTCAGTAGGTGGTGAGATCACAAAACGACTTGTTGCTCAAGCACAATCGCAACTATCTGGAGGCTTTGGAACTCGCTAATTGATCAATAATGCATAAGTTTTACATTCTTAATCAAAACATAATGGATCAGGCTGCCTAACCAATAGGCAGTCTTTTCGTATTGTCCGCTGAATGTAGCCGCCTGTTAAAACAACAATGGATAACAACACCTGCCTATAGCAGTTATCCCCATATCATTCAGCATAAACAAAAGGACAACGATGTATCCGTTTTTTCTTGTTAAATAAATGTAAATATTATCAGAACTAGCGTTGAATATAAACTTAAATAATTAAATAGTGTTATATGAAGCTGCTGTATAGGCATCGTGGTGATGGGAGTTGAAAACAGTGGAGGAGCGGCTAGAAAAATTAAAGAATGTATCGCCCGGAACACGTTTCATCGCTTTTTTGTGGGACTATGTTATTATTCTGAGTTATTTCTTTCTGCTGTTCGGGGTATCTTTTTTTGCACGTCCATTGCTCATTCCGCTGTTCAGTGAAAACGCCTTGACTGCGGAAATGACCGGATTCCTATTCATTACGCTGCCCGTATATCTGTATTTGGCCATAGGTGAGGGGACGAGATTTCATGCAACTTGGGGAAAACGAAAAATGGGGAAGGGATGATGGAAATTGCCAACAACGAAGAAAGAAAGTTTTTATTTTGCTAATGATGTGCTTGGGTATGGTCGTATTCATGACATTTTATAATTTAGTTATCAATGGCATCATTGGCAAAGTACCGTTCAAAGCCATTCTTATCCAGCTTTAGATGGGTTTTTTTATTGCCTTCCTGCTGGAGTTATTTATTGTCGGTCCAGCGGCACATAAAATAGCTTTGTCTTTGCCGTATGACAAATCAAAGAAGCTCTTTGTTATACTATCCCTTTCATTTTTTATGGTGGTTGGAATGGTTCTTTTTATGTCTCTTTGGGGACCGCCTGTTTTTATAATGGCCCGGGTGAAGAATCATTACTTAAAAGTTACTTTTCCATTGCTTTAAAAAATTTCATATTTGCTTTCCCTCTCCAGCTTTTCATTATGGGACCTTTTGTTCGGTATGTGTTTACTAAGCTCGTTAAAGGTCAAAGAATGACGGAACAACCGGTTAGATAAATGAATAACCTCTCCCTTTCATATTTCTCAGAGTAAACTTCCTGTATAAGATAGGGATCCAAGATGGGTATTACAAGGGGGAGGAATCCAGTTGTCCTTACTCGATTTTCACTTTTATACGGTCATGTGCATTGTACCCATATCCTTTTTTGTTCCAAAATGGATCAAATGGTTGAACATTGCCATAAGTGTCAGTGGCTTTTGATCGTATGGCGTATTCACCATCGTTTGCTGCGTTCCATTTATAATTCCAAGAAACCCATGCATATTTTTGGGGGATCGCATCTAATTGGCAAGGTTCCCAAGTGTGTCCCTCATCAAAGCTTATTTCTACCTTTTCTATACTTCCTTTACCTGTCCAGGCGATTCCCTTTATTTCATATATGCCTTTATGCAGCAATTGCATTTCACGGGGAAACTGGATAGTGGAATTTACATTAATGTTTGTAACAGGAAATTTCCCTTTTTCATTTTCTTTATTGGGATAATAGATATAATCCTTGGCTTGAAAAGGTCCTTTAAAAGCCCTGTCGATCACAGTGATCTTTTTGATCCATTTAACGGACGCCATGCCATACCAACCTGGAACAATTAGCCTCAAAGGGAAACCATGCTTAAAGGGTATGGGGCGACTATTATATTGATAGGCAATGATTGTATCTGGATCAAGAGCTATCTCTATAGGCAGACTTCTTGAAAAATGAACAATCCGGTTAGAATCAGGCCTTTCTCCAAAGTCATGACCCTCAAAAACAATTTCCTTAGCCGTATTAAGAAGTCCCGTATGCTGTAATAATATTCTTAAAGAAACCCCTTTCCAAATTCCTTGACTTATTGCTCCTTTACCCCACTGCTCCCCAAAAACTTTAGGTTGAAATAATCCCCGTTTATTACCGGAGCATTCCAATACAGCTTTTACGTTCTTTGAAGGAAAAGAGTAAATATCCTGGAGAGAAAATGCCTTTGAAGTATGAACAAGCCCCTCGACTGTAAGGAAATAGAAAGTAAAGTTTGGATAAGTAAAGTGATTCCTTCTATAGAAAAGCTTAGGGTGGACAATATCATTATTTGAAAATTGTATAGGAGTTTCTTGATTTTCCGGCACTAATGATTTTGTAGTTAAGTATGGTTTAACATCGATTTGACCGAAATCCTGCATATAGATCCCCTCTTTACAATGAAATAGATATTAAAGCATATGTGAGTCGCGCATTTTCTATTTCCATCAGCCTTTTATCCAAATAACGAGCATTTTATCGATACAACTAAAAAAGGATGCTCTGGGCATCCTTTGGCTGGTCAATGTTTCGCGAATTCAAGTAAGTGTTTTTTTACCACTCGATATGCTGCTGGGTAGGGTTTGGATCGTTTTCGAGTATATACTTTTGTAGTTCGGGAAGATCATCGGTATTGATTAAGTCTACATCCGCCTTCATGAGCTCATCCCATACAGCTTTACGATTTGGAAGGTCGAGATCAGGTGTCGCCCAAAATCTGACCATCTGTCCGTTGTTGTGTGCAGTTTTTACGATACGATTCAGCTTGTCTCGTTCTTCTGAAGGCATTTCACCTTCACCTTGCCATGTAAAATGTTTCGTCCAGTTATCGCTGATTACGGGCATGAATTCATTGGAAGCAGGTGTTCCTAGATCACTCATTCTGCCATCATAAGCTGCATAACGAACGGCTTGGTTCTCCATCAAATCTCTTGGACGATTTCCTGAAATAATTATGGTTACCGCACTTTCGTTTACGCCAACCTTTGAAAATTTCGTGAGCATTTTTTGATAATCAGCAAGCTGTTGATGAATTTTTTTATAAGTGGCCACGTCTTCAGATTTAATATCAATCCATAGCAAGAAATCCTGATCCGAACCTTTGTATACTGATCCTTGGTTTTGAGTAACTTTTCGTTTGAGTGGTTCTAAATATAAAGATTTTAACGTCCGTTCTGGTTTGACATCGACCTCATCATGAGCCACAAGTAATTTTCCATCCTTTAGCCATACATCTGCTTCTACACTAGTAAAGCCATGGCCGAGTGCGTCATAAAGCGGCCTTTCATGTTCATAGTCGTTATGCGCATGGGCTTTGGCAAGGGGCACAATCTTAGAATCATTTGGCTCAGTTTCTGCAAAAACTGGTATGGCTGCAATGGACATCGTTATAGCTGTTATGGCCACCGACACCATTAATCTCAATCGTTTCATATTTTTCCTCCCCACTTCAATTTCACTACCATTCTAGCTCATAATCATGACGAAAAAATGAAATCAATAGAAACTTAACAAAAAATCAAGATTCATTTGTTCAATACTAATTCAACTCCCTCGGTAACTAAGGAATATCTCTTAAATACTCATGAATTCGCAGGATTTCATCCCTTTTTTTTCAAGGGACTGAC
>NZ_JBDPNU010000014.1:0-30860 GCF_050468105.1 Fictibacillus sp. NRS-1165 | reverse complement strand
ATTTAGGTTAGCTCACTGCGAACTCCTGGCAGTTGAGGGTTTTTTATCTTTGTATAAGAAACAGGCCTATTGCCCTATGAGAGGAAAATGTCCTTGGAAGTTAGGTATATTAGGAGGATTCCTACAGATTATCCCTGCATTCGGGATGGGGATTTATCAATTATTGTTATAGTAAAATTAATTATTCTTTCAAAAACGGAATATATTGGGAATGAACGGCGTTTCGTTGAGGGGGGTAATCGTATGGAAAGAACAGTGCTGTCAGAAAAACAGATGCAGATCATCATCAGAAATGGTCTGCTTCCTGCCGCCAGGCGAAAGAAGATCATCGTGGCTGGAGACGGAATCGCCGGGCTTGTTGCAAGTACTCTGCTGCTGGATGCCGGGCATGACGTACGGATTTTAGAAGCTTCCCAGCGGGTAGGAGGACGAATCTATTCCGTCCGGTCACCTTTTTCAGATGGCCACCATTTTGAGGCGGGAGCCATGCGGATACCTGAAGATCACAAGCTGGTGTTCGAGTACCTCAATAAGTTCAGACTGCCGTACAAGCGGTTTGTAAACGGCTTGCCGGATGATTTATTTTATATTAATGGAAGAAGAGTACGTTCGGCTAATTATGATAAAAATCCTGACCTTCTTGGCTTCCCGGTCGCCGAACATGAGAAAGGACTAACAGCCGTAAACCTTTTAAGATTTGCCATTCAGCCGCTCGTCGATTATGTGAAAATGGACCCAGAACAGCATTGGCCCACAGTGATCAAACGCTTCGGGAACTATTCAGTAGATACGTTCCTGAAACATAACCCCTTCGGGAGGTCTTTATCTGCAGGTGCGGTGGATCAAATCAAGGTCCTTCTTTCACTCGAAGGATTTCCTGAGCTTTCTTTTCTGGAAACGTTCCGGGACATCCTCCTTATCTTTATTAAACCGGAGCTGAGGTGGTTTGAGATTACTGGAGGGAATGATCAGCTTCCACAAGCTTTTATCCCGCGCCTAGGTGACCGGCTGCTGTTGGAAAAACGAATAAGGAAAATCGTACAGGGTCCAAAAACAGTAACATTACATACGGAACATCCGTCAAGCAGACAAACGGAAACCTTTGAAGCTGACCGCGTGATTATCACCTTGCCTTTTTCCGTATTGAATTTCGTACAGATTGAGCCTGAGCAGTCACTGTCATACTTTAAAAGACGAGCGATTCGGGAGCTCCATTATGTGCCTTCCACAAAAGTAGGTCTGCAATTTAAACGGCGATTCTGGGAAGATGAGGGTTTACGGGGAGGAAAAGCGATAACAGACCAGGCATCCCGGTTTACATATTATCCGAGCCACTATCCCTCAGGAGTCCAGTCCGGTGTAGTGCTCGGAAGCTATACGTGGGAAGATGATTCCAATCTCTGGAGCTGCCTGCCAAGGCAGTCGAGGATCTATGAAACGCTCAAGTGCCTCTCCCTTTTGCATGGCTCGCAAGTATTCAGGGAGTTTACGGCGGGTGTTTCCTATTGCTGGACGCACAATCCTTATGCCGGCGGTGCGTTCACGATGTTTAAGCCGTATCAGGAGCTGGAATTCGGAGATGCCATTTCTACTCCGGAATGCAGGCTTCATTTTGCTGGGGAACATGCGACAAAAAGCCACGGCTGGATGCAAGGCTCCATCGAATCGGCTATAAGGGCTGCACTTGTAGTGCATCAGGAGTTAACATAGTGGTGTTGGCACCGCGTTTTGACATATGTCAAAAGCCGGTGCCTGGCACCATTTTTGGTTCTAGAACCCCGAGAACCCACATATCCTTTGTACCATGTCCACCAGAGGAAGGCAGAAGTGGGGGCGTTCTTCCATTTGCATTTTATTCAGTGATAGGTATAATTGCGGAATGACAAGCCGGCCGTAAAGGGAAAGGGGGCTAATTATGACCGCTGCTTATATTCTCAGAAAGCTCGCTAACCGCTTTTTTACGTTGAGAGTCTATGATTTGTCGGCCCAAATGGCCTATTACTTTTTGATGTCCGTGTTTCCTTTTTTATTGGTAATTTATTCATTGTTGGCCTACCTGCCCATACAAGAAGAAAACATTTTGGAACTTGCTAAACCCTATGCGCCGGAAAATACGTACCATCTGATCGAAAGGACGCTGGCGTATACGGTGACGCTCCAGAAGGGCAATCTGCTTTCATTCAGTTTAATTTTCACGTTATGGCTTTCTTCGATGGGTTTTCAATGCATTAAACGCGTATTGAATGATGCGTACGATATTAAGGTAAAGGAAAGCTTTATAAAACAAATATTAGAAGGAATCTTGCTAACGATCGGCTTCATGCTCGTGATTTTATTCTCGGTATTCGTTCCGATCATTGAACAGCTGATGAAGCATTACTTAAACGATGTTTTTTCCTTAGAGGGCTATCATAAATTATGGATCCTCATACAGTGGGGAATCGGAACTCTTTTTTTATTCCTGTTCTTTATCGGACTTTATTATTTTGCTCCGAACGTCAAGTTAAAAGTGGTGAGAGTACTGCCAGGCGCCTTTTTTTCCATGATCGGCTGGCAGCTCGTTTCGATGGGATTTGCCGCTTATGTCAGAGGCAACAATTATTCAGCGCTGTATGGGCAGCTGGGCGGGATTGTCGTCCTGATGCTTTGGTTTTACTTGTCTGCCATGATTATCATTCTTGGTGCCTTGTTAAACACCATCGTTTATCCGATCCATGAAAACAGGAAGGACTAATGGTCCCGTATAGGGAAGCTTTCTCTACTAGATATGACGATGACAGTGAGACTGGTGCTTCTTTTGCCGATGATTAGATGAGCTTTTCTGCGGCATGCAGAAGGGCTTTTTATTAGGAGTGATATGCACTTTCCCGGGAAATATGTCGAAAGTGATTTTAGAACTGACTAATTTCAATAGGGGAGAGGTGGTGTACACAGGAGATAAACCTTCTATTTACTGCGCGATTGCAGTTAGTGGATCGACATGGTGTTATTTAGTAATACTAAGTATTTCTGAGAAATGTCTTGTCGCTTTTTTTGTATGGTGGTTGTCACCTTTTTTTACAAAGTCTAATACTAAAAATAGTTTTTATGAGCAAAAATGTTATGATATAGAATAAAAAATGGTAAACTATTATAATGTGAATTAGAAAAACATTCGTTATAGATAAGGTGGTTTCATGGATAATTTATTGGTAAATCTCTTGGAAATCCTCCTTATAAATATTGTGTTAAGCGGTGATAATGCGGTCGTTATCGCACTCGCCTGCCGTAACCTTGAGGAGCGGCACAGGAATAAGGCGATTTTCTTTGGGACGTTTGGGGCGGTATTTCTAAGGGTAGTTTTAACATTTGTCGCAGTATACTTGCTGAAAATTCCTTTCTTGAACTTTGTTGGCGGACTGCTGCTTTTATGGATCGCCATCAGTCTTCTAAAGGGAGAAGAGGATGAAAACATTGAGGCAAATTCCAGCTTGTCTGGAGCCATCAAAACGATTATTGTTGCTGACTTGGTCATGAGTCTCGATAACATTGTGGCCGTGGCAGGAGCAGCGAACGGAAACATAGTGCTCATCATTCTTGGTTTGATCATCAGTATTCCATTGATCATCTGGGGAAGCCAGCTTCTGATGAAGATTATGGCGAAATTCCCGATCATCATCATCATCGGGGCAGCTCTTCTGGGCTACACAGCCGGCGAGATGATGTTAAAGGACAAGGCCGTCGGTCATTACTTAGAGGCCTTTCATTTTAACCTTCACCTTGCATTGCCGATTGCTCTCGCTATTCTGGTTGTGGTGGTTGGCAAGTTCAGTGGAAGACGCGCGAAAAGCGTTTAATAAAGCAAAACAGTGCCAGGCACCCGCTTTTGACATATGTCAAAGATCGGGTGCCTGGCACTGTTTATTTATTGAATCCCATAATCTTTGGCAAACACCATATGTGTCTCGACGAGAACATCCTTGGTCCTTTCATCGAGATTAAAGATACGGGCGCCGCGCAGCCTGTTTTTCTCGGCACCCGGCAAGCCGTATGTCCCGAGATGCTGTAAGGAATTATGTAGTTATTGCAAAAAAAAATGTCAGTTCCCGTCCATTTATAAAGACGGAACTGACACCAGATGACATCATTAAATTCTTGTTAAAATGAGTGAAATGAGCAACCCGACAGAAGCGATCAGCCCGACAAGTGAACCCCCTTCTTCAAAAGCTTCAGGCAGCATCGTCGAGCCGACCATGGTGATGATCCCGCCTGCCGCAAAGGAAGCGATGATCGCCATCAGTTCTTCTGAAGCATCTTCCAGAAATAGATATCCAGCCCATGAACAGAACGCCGAGATCATCAGAACGGTCATCCAGAGAACAAGAATCTTCTTTTTACTTATATTGCTTTTAAGCATCCCTGCCGTACTTGACAGCCCTTCAGGAATGTTACTAATAAAAATGGCGATGACGAGCAGCCAGCTGACGCTGTTATTCTCGATCAGACTCGCCCCGACAATGATGGATTCGGGGATGGCGTCCATCACGGTTCCGATAAAAATCGCAAAGCCGGAGCCGCTCGGTGACCCATCCTGTCCAGATGACCGTTTCCTTTTGTGTGCTCCTTTCCGGGAAACGATGAGATCCAGCACAGTAAATACAACCGCCCCGATTAAAAATCCCATGGACGTCGGAAATAATCCTCCTGAATGAGCGGACTCCCCAAGCAGTTCGTAGGTGGCAGCGCCGATCAATACACCCGTCCCGAACGCCATGATAAAGCCGATGATTCTCTTTTTGATGGGGAAAGACATCGCCGCTAGGGCTCCCAGTAAAACCGCAGAGCCGGAAACGCCTCCCCACAAGGCGGCAATCCACATACAACTACCTCCCTCTATCTTACGGTGCCTTCTTATGGTGCCTGACACCGCAATTACACAAGTATGTAACGGCGGTGCCTGGCACCCCTTCGTTACTACTAGACTTTTCCACGGCGAAGCCAGGCATAAACCGCTACAACTAGCCCGCCCGCCATGCCGAAGATGATATCGAGCATCGTGTCCTTGTTTCCACCCATCTGCATCGTGTGGGTGAAAAACTGATCACCCACAAACTCGTAGATCTCCCACAAAACGGTGGCGATGACGGGAAGGGAGAAGACGAGGAGGAAGATCATCCAGGGTGAGACGTCTTTTCGCACATGTGCCGGGATAAAGATTTTATAGAGTGCGATGGCGGCAAAACCGACAAAGATTCCTTTATAGAGGTGAAGCGTGGTATCCCACCATTTGAAATGCAGATAAAAACTCGCAAGAGAGCCCAAATACGTTGTACAAAAAAGAAGCAGATAATAGCCGATAATAAGGGCGGAGTTAAAAGGAATCGGCCTTGACCGAAGCAGCAAAAGCGGAAGTCCGCTTACCACTACTCCACCGAGAGCAACCTGCCAGCGTGAAGAATCGCCCTTGACAAGGTAAATGATGAACAGGACAAGCATGAAGATCATAAAAAGTGTGCTGAATACCATAATTGTTTTTCTTCTCAAGGTCCTCACCCCCTTTCAAGATTCCTTACCATTATGGCCAAAGAGAAGGAGGAAGAACCGTCTGCTTTTGATGATACAATGTATCAACCGCCCACGTTTTTCATATACTGCCTAAGAATATCACGCTCACTCATCTTTTGGAGGAGGCAGAACATGAAGTTTACGGTGCAATATATCCCTTTGAGCAGCATTAAATCCGGAATATCCATAAAATTAACGGAGCATTTGAAGAAGCTCCGAAATATCATGTGGGACTGCATGAACGTGCTTGTTGTCCAGAAAAGCAAGAAAGACGGCCATTATGTAGTTGTCAGCGGACAGGACCGTCTGGATTATCTGAAAAAAAATACGAAAAACAAATATGCGCCGTGTATCGTCGATGAACCTTCCGGCTTCAAAACATGGCTCACGCGCTTCAGCGGCAGGCAGCCGATCGATGATTTTCCGATGCATCCGAAAAGCTGGAAGATCGTCCGGGCATTTTTAACAAAGGAACCCCGTTTTCAAAACCTGTCACGGGCACAGCAGATGAAAGTCCTCCTGCTCGCGGTCCAATACAAGAAAACGGTGATCGCTTCCATGCAAAACAGAGTCAGCCAAATCGTAAAAACGCAGAACGGCGAATGATGAAATCGTCGTTTTTTTTTTGGACTACAACACCGAAAAAAAGGGTATGTAAAAGCTAGTTATTGTTTCTATTTTTTTACATAAACAACAGTCATGAGACATAAGATGGAACGGTACGGCATGTCCACGAAAATCCGTAAGGGAGGAAAAACTCGGCATGAAAAAGGGCTTTCTGAAACTCGTAGTCATTGTGTTGCTGGCCATCGGGCTCGTCACTTCTCTTTTTCCGTCCCGAATCGCTCAAGCCTCATCCACAAAAACGGCCTATGTTGATATTACATCAGGAAAGCTGAACGTCAGAAGCGGGCCGGGAACACAGTACAAGATTATCGGGTCGCATAAAGACAATACAAGGCTAACCATCTACTCCCAGACGAAGAGCGGATGGGCCAAGATCAAATACAACAAGAAAAACGGCTATGTCGCGACCAAATATCTAAGGTTCTACCATACGATGTCCCGTACAGACGCCAAATCGATTACAGACAGAGCCATAAACATTCAAGATAAGATCGCCAACAACAAGACATATACAAAAAAGCAGATTCATCAGCTGCAATCGCCCGGCTATACTTCAGCCTACATCGACAATCTCATAAAATATGACATGACTTCACACAAGAAGGACAAAAAGGGAAACAAGCTGTATGAGTGGCTGGCGACAGACTTCCCGATGTATCGGATCTGGGGATTTGACTGGAGCGGGAAAGAGGCGCCTGAAAAGCCTTCCATCACGTACTATACGAAGGACGGAGCATGGTACCTGAAAGTCTATCAATATGACAAAGATGATATGTACACGTACCATCAAACCCTTTATCTTTCAAAATCCAGTGAGAAAGCCGCCTGGAAGATTTACAATTATAAATGGTGATGAAAAGCCGCAAGCATCCGTGCTTGCGGCCTCGTTGATCTTTCGTTAAACTAATCGAGTGTAATTAATTGGTAAACGCATAACTGAATGGGCTAAAAGCTTCATTCAATAATAAAAGTAGGGATTTCGATAATAAAAAGATCAGGCAGTCCTCTCTGCCTGATCTTTTTTGAGGAAAACTATTCAAAAAGGCCGCAGCCGTTTTCTAGAACAAATGAATGATTTTGAGTAAATTTCACATCGGAGTCTTTCGCAAGAGGGCTTTTTACTACTGAAAAGCCATTTTTGGAGCTAAAACGCCAGATTTGCACGCAAAATAGACCTACCGCAGATTTTTATGTTCAAATCTATGGGTGTTATGTTCCGAAATGGCGATTTTATGTTCAATCCGTTTATACACGACACCATCCAACGGGATGCGACGCATTCATTGTAAGCCGCCATCAGCACTTTACTCGTCCGGCATCCAAGCTCGCAATCCGCCATTGCATAAACATCACGCCACAAAAAAACAGCGACCCCCGCAAGGTTCACTGCTTTCAAATTAGATTTCCAGTTCTTTTTTTAAAGTGGTTTGAATTTTGGTTTTCTCGTCTTCCGGCACGATGAGATAGTAGATGCCGCTGATCCGCTGGCCCTGGCCCTTTATCTCGATGTTTTCTACGTTGTTGCGCGCGCCTTTATAGTTGGATTGAATGTCTTTCATCTCGTCGAAGGTCATGTTCGTTTTTACGTTGGAGCCGACTACGTTTAAGATGTCGCCCATTTTCGTAACAGAAGAAATTTGTGCACCTTCATTAACGATCGCGCTGATCACCTGGCGCTGGCGTTCATTACGGCCGAAGTCACCTTCAGGATCTTCTTTTCTCATACGGGTGTACGCTAGCGCTTCTTTACCGGACAGCTTCAGCTCGCCTTTCGGGAACGAATAGCCATCATAGTTGAAGGCAAGGCGCTCGTTGTTTACGGTCACACCGCCAAGCGCATCCACAATTCCTTTGAAGCTCTCCATATTTACTTTTACAAAATAATCGACGGGCACGTCCAGGAAGTTTTCAACGGTCTTGATGGTCATTTTTGTTCCGCCAAAGGCATAGGCATGGTTGATTTTATCCTCCCGGCCTTTTCCGATGATTTCAGTCCGGGTATCACGCGGGATGCTGGTCATGACCATTTTGTTCGTATTCGGGTTGACGGTCACTAGAATGAGCGTATCGGATCGGCCGCGGTCACCTTGACGCTCATCAACGCCTAAAATCAGGATGGAGAGCGGGTCGCCTTTTGAAGGAGTAAGATCGCCCTTCCGTTTAGAGGAACCATCCCACGCCGCATCATCATGCATTTTGTTGGCCGTGTTTTTCACCGAGCCATAAATATAGTAGAAGCCGCCTGCTCCGATGAGCAATAATACGCCGAGGATAAGGAGAATAACCTTTAGTCCTCTGCGTTTTTTTCTGCGCTGCTTTTTCGCTGAACGTCTGTCCATTTCATCAACCTCTTCATTATAGTCATAAGCCATTAATAATCTTATTAATCGTTCAATATCTTTTTTAATATAACAGAAAATGACAGGTTTGGTGAAAATATTTTTAAATTTACACATTCCTTATGACGGTTGCAGACCAACAATGGGAACGATTCCTTCAATTTACATGTTTATACAAATCCCGCGCATCATTTGTCAATTATTTTCAGTGTAAACCGAACGTATATTCGCATATAATAGGATAAGGCAGGTGAAGAATATGCTTCGTGACCGCGGAAAGATTAAATGGCAAGGGATGTTTATGCCCGAGCATATGAAGGGCTTAAGGGAGTTTGACTGGGATCATAAAAAGAAGACAAAACCGGAACTGGATGAGCAGCAATACGAGCTGATGGAACAAACCATCTGCGAGGCGATGGCCGAAAATTTGGATCTGTGTATGACCATTTTTGGAAGTGGGGACTTTCATTTGCTGATCGGGAAGGTGCATTATGTAGATCCGTATAAAAAAGAGCTGCGCGTCGTCGATTTCCACCATGAGGTCCATCGAGTGAAGATCGCTGATCTGGTGGATGTAAAAATAAGATAAAAGGACCCCCTGGGAGGGATCCTTTTATTTTACTTTTATTTCGTTAATGCATTATAGATGTTGGCTTCTCCAGACCCGAATAGCGGATCTTGTCCCACATTTCCAAGATCGACAGCTGTCTGGCGCAACTTCGCCTGAACTTGAGCTGGTGAATATTCAGGATGCTGTGATTTGATGACCGCTGCGATACCGGCTACTTTCGGTGCAGCCATGGAAGTACCGTGAAGAAGGGCATAACCCTTTAAGTGTCCTGTTACATACGGTGCCAGGTAGGTTGGCCAAGTTGAGAATGCACGGTACATAAAGTCACGCTTATTAAGATAGTCTCCTTTTGGATCTTGGCGATACAGGGCATCGTATGCCGGGCCGTTGTCACCGCCAGGTCCAGCCACGTCGATCACGCTGCCGTAGTTGGAATAGAACGCGATTTTGTCATTAGACCACTTGTTGGAAGATGAAACGGTTACGACTCCAGGAACTTGGGCAGGTGCCACACGGGAAGGCCCCTTAATATCCAATCCATACGTTTCCTTCCAGTAAGTTTGCATGTCATGAATGTCATTCAAGTTGCGGGAGTCATTGCCGGAAGAAACGACAACCGTCACACCTTTTTTCGCAGCATACTGCATGGCACGGTGATAAGCCACCATGGAAGCGGAATCGCCTTTTTCCCCAAGGTTGTTCGCCATCCAGCGCCATCCGCCAAGGCTCATGTTGATGACCTCAACTCCATCGTTCGCTGCAGAAACGATCGCATCGGTAATCCATGATTGCTGTGCACCGCCTGTAGCACCGAAAACCCGGTACGAGCGTACGGTTAAGTTCGGGCCTACGCCGTATACTTTACCGTTTCCGGCAATGGAACCGGCTACGTGTGTTCCATGTCCGTTTTGGTCCCAGGCATCCTTCGTGCCAGGCACAAATGTTTTACTGCCGGCAAGATCGGCATTCGCTTTTAGATCTGGGTGATTAAAGTCCATTCCAGTATCGATGATCCCTACGACCGTATCATGGTTTCCTTTGTTGATGCCATAGGATTTGAAATCGTTAGTGACTCGTTTGATATCCCACTGAAGGTCATGATAGTTTTGGTTCGGATTGTTCCAGTCAGGCTGCGGAATGGATGTGATTGGCTGTCCGTCAGCAGGATTCGGATCGTCCTCCAAATAGACTTCCAACTCTTTGTCCGCAGCTTGTATGTTTGTATCTGCTTTAACTTTTGCAAGGAAATCTGGGGAGGCAGATTTGGCTTCTACAACGCCAATTTCCTCAACGACTCGTTCCACAGAGCCGCCTGCCTGTTCGATTTCTGCAGACAGGTTAGAAGGGACTTTCCCTTTATATGTAAGAAGATAATGGACAGGTGAGGATGACTCCTCAGCACTGGCGGGCTGGGCAATAATACTCGAAAACAGTGAGAATGACAGGGCGGAACACATTGAAAGTACAGCAAGCTTTTTTTTCATATTACTTTCCCCTTTTCATCAATAATAGAGTGCAAATATTAATCTATCAGAAAATATCTGAATATTATGTCGAATTACTTTGTAATAAAAAATTTTATTTCGACAATAAGTGGTGCCAGGCACCGCTCTTTGACATATGTCAAAAGCGGGGTGCCTGGCACCAAAAATTATTTAGCGAATAGATGATTGCCGATGCGGGTGACGCTTTTTCTTGAGAATATCCAGCTGTCCGTAGCAAGGTTAGGATTATAATAGAAAATCGAACCGTGTGTAGGATCCCAGCCTTTCATGGCGTCGATGACGGCTCGGTAGGCAGTGGAGCCTGGATAAAGGTCATATTGTCCGTCATGAACAGCAGTGAAGGCATGAGTCTGATGGATCACAGCGTGAGCATTCTTCGGGAAGCGGGAGTCATCCAGACGATTGAGGATAACAGCAGCAACTGCGACTTTTCCGATGTAGGACTCACCGCGTGCTTCTCCGTGTACCACTCTGGCCATTACTTCAACATCATTTAATTTTCCAAATGTACGCGGCCCCGCAATACCGTCAGGGACAAGTCCGGTAGCCAGCTGAAAATTAGCAACCGCATATTTTGTGAGAGGTCCATAATAGCCGGTAACAGGTCCGTGAAAGTATCCTGCACTTTTCATGCGGTTTTGCAGAGCGGTTACTTTATGTCCTGTACTTCCCTTTACCAGCGTTTGTGCGTACGATAACCCTGGTGCTGCAACTAGCGTAAACCCCGTTACAAACAGAATCAGCATTTTTTTTACCATCTTCATCAAAATACATCACCTCTCGCTATTTTTTTGACTACTATTTTACAATAACAAACAAATGAAAAAGTATTATCCAACAATGGATTTATTTTATAGTGAGCTAGAAGTATGTATTTAACGGTGCCAGGCACCCCGAATTACACATGTGTGTAATTGAGGTGCCTGGCACCGCTTTTAAATCTTTATCCCGCTTTTTAGTTCTTGGACGATGTTTGGCGGTTGTTTTCCAGTTACAGCAGCGACTAGGTTCTTGGCAGCGAGCATTGCCATATCGAATCTTGTCTGGTAAGTGGCTGAACCGATATGAGGCAGTGTCACCACGTTTGGAAGCTTCAACAACGGGTTGTCAGGTGAGACGGGTTCCTGATCAAATACGTCGAGGCCGGCGGCCAGGATCTCTTGGTTTTGCAGTGCTTGAATCAAGGCATTTTCATCGACCGTCTGGCCGCGCGAGGTGTTAATGAAGATGGCGGAATTTTTCATGAGAGCGAACTGCTCTTTGCCTATCAGGTGCTTGGTCCCCTCTGTATAGGGAACCATTAACAGTACAAAGTCTGAGGTTTGCAGGAGTTCCTCCATTGAGACATAATCAGCATCCAATAATTTTTCTGATTCAGGTTTCCTGTGCCGGTTATGATACTGAATAGTCATGTTAAAGCCGAATTTTGCACGGCGCCCGATGGCCTCCCCGATCCTTCCCATACCAATGATGCCTAACGTTTTTCCGTGGACGTCGACGCCGAAAAGCGGCTCATCATCCTGATCCTCCCATTTACCGTCCTTGACCAGCTTGTCGAGCTCAGGAATTCGGCGCGCTGTGGACAGTATTAAAGCAAGGGCCAGATCGGCCACCGTTTCATTGAGAACATCAGGGGTATTCGTCCCGATGATGTTCCTTCTTTTCATGGCATCAAGGTCGAAATTGTTATAGCCGACGGAAATATTACTGACCGCCTTTAGATTTGGGGCATGATCCAGCAGTTCATCATCAATCTTTTCCCCGGTAATAAGCAGGCCTTCTGCATCTTTAAGCCTCTCTAAAAGTTCATTTCTAGTAATGGGTGACGCACCGGTCCATTTTTCGCAGGTGCAATGATCAGCGATATAAGCTTCCACCTCGGAAGGTATAGGACGTGCAATAAAAACTTTTGGTTTCAATTTGACAGCCCCCTATTCTTGAATTGGATTCTTGACGATAAACCAGTAGCAGAGTGCAGCGCAGCCGGCGATCAAACCTCCGGAGATAAACGCCAAGGAGTAAGAACCTGTCGCATCCACAATCATTCCAGCTATGACAGGGGAAAAGGCTCCTCCAAAATAGCCGCCGAAATTTTGAATGGCGCCAACTGAAGCCACCATGGAAGGCGGTGCGATATCACCGGCAAGCGCCCAGGCACTCCCGGTCATCGCCGAAATAAAGCACAGGGCGAGCGTCAATAATGTGAGCGTCGCCGTAAGGCTAGACACGAAAGGTACCGCACAAACGACAATGGCAGCAGAGATGGCGCTGATCCCAATAAGTGCACGCTTTGCTTTAATAGGTGTAGTAATTTCTTTATCCACGAGCTTTTTCGTAAGGTATCCGCCAAAAATGTTTCCGAAGATTCCTCCAAGCCATGGAATACCTGCGTAAATACCCAGTTCTTTTAAAGAAACATGATGAACATTGGTCAAAAATAGCGGTAGGAAAACCAGGAAGATATTCCAGATCCAAATCGTACAGAAAAAGCCAAGAATCATGCCCCATACACTGCGATACTTAAATAATTGTCTCCATTTAATGTTCGATGCTTTAATGTTTTGTTCCGAGCCGGCTCCATCGGACTTGATGTATTCCAGCTCCGCCTCGGTAAGCTTGCGGCTTTTGTCCGGGTTTTTATAAAAGATGAAAAAGCCGATGGCAAAAATGATGCCGATCGCACCCGTGATATAAAAGAGGGCTCTCCAGCCAAACGTTACCATGATGAAAACGAGCAGAGGCGGCGCGATAGCCGGGCCCCATTTGGAAGAGGAGTCCCAAATGCCTGTGGCCAGCCCCCGTTCCTTTTTCGGAAACCAATAGGAAGTGATCTTGGCCATCGTCGGAAAACAGGGAGCTTCACCGACACCGAGCAAAACCCGTGCGGCAATAAAGGAAGACATCTTATTGACAGCACCAGTCAGCATGGTAGCACCGCTCCACCAAATCAATGCGATCGTATAAACTTTTCTTGTCCCGAAACGGTCAATCAGCCATCCGGATGGCAGCTGCATTAGCGCATAACTCCAGGAAAACACCGTGCCCAGCAATCCAATATCTGTGGCAGTGAGCCCAAGTTCTTTCATCATTTCTGGAGCAGCGATGGAAAGGTTAGCGCGATCAAGGTAGTTAATAATTCCTCCAATCAATAACCAAATAACAACCGTCCACCGAAACTTCCTTGCGAAATTAACCGGTTTTGCTTGCTTCGTCTCAAGTCTTGCTTCCATTACCCAATCCCTCCTTGTTTTTATAAAACGCCTGGTTAGCAGCGCTTTCAAAATTGAAAAATTAGCGGTAAGACTGGCTTTTATGTATTCACAAAGAGGTAGATTGTTTTATAATATAAAACGCAGTTTTCATATAATGGCATAAAAATAAACAGATAATTCTATCTATTCTGTCAGTAATCTTATTATGCGCTGAGGAACTTGTCAATAGGGAGAAAGTTTTGCAATGAAAGTTTTGTGGCGAACAGATCAGGTGTGCCGCTTTTTGACACTTGTCAAAAGCCGGTGCCTGGCACCAATTAATAATTCCCTTTGACATTTCAAAAAGAGGGGATTATACTGTGTGTAACCGGTTACATATTGTAAGACGGATTTTTTTACAGTGCATGTGTAACCGGTTACACATACAGAACATAACTCACCAAATAGCAGTTTATCGGAGTGTTTGATTATGGCAACGATTAAAGACGTGGCAAAGCAGGCGGGTGTTTCTGTTGCGACGGTGTCCAGGGTGCTGAACAGCAATGGATACGTCAATGAAGATACAAAGAAAAAGGTGGAGGAAGCGATTGATCGGCTGAACTACAAGCCGAACGCCGTGGCCCGCAGTCTCTACAAGAAAACGTCAAAGACCATCGGCCTGATGGTACCGGATATCGTGAACCCCTTTTTCCCGGAGCTCGCAAGGGCGGTTGAAGACACGGCCCACAAGCTTGGTTATAACGTTGTTTTCTGCAATACCGATGAAAACGTGGAAAAAGAAGAGCATTACCTTGAGATCCTGCTTCAGAAATATGTAGACGGCCTCATTGTTGCATCCAATACACTGACTGCCGAAAAAGTGAAACAGCTGAACATACCGGTCGTCAGCATCGACCGTAAAATCAATGCTGACATTCCGACTGTGGTTGTAAAAAATAAGAGCGGCGCACGAAAAGCGACGGGTTTCCTATTAGAAATGGGATGTAAACGAATCGCCCATCTCAGCGGACCGGAGCATATTGATAACGCGATGGAGCGCCGTACCGGTTATCTGGAAGAAGTGGGGAGTGAACCGTGGTTCGACAGCAGCTATATCGAAGACGGCAACTATGATATGAAGACAGCGATTAACGCTACGCTTCAACTGCTCGGCCGCCATCCTGAGATCGATGGAATCTTTGCCGGAAACGATGTGATGGCCATCGGTGCAATCAAAGCGGCCCACAAGTTCGGAAAAAGGGTTCCCGAAGATTTGGCCATCATTGGCTTCGATGGAATCTCATTGGCTGAGGCTACAACGCCAGAACTGACCACAGTAGGCCAGCCGATCTACGATATGGGAACAATCGTCGCGGATCTTCTTGTCAAACTGATCGAGAAAAAAGCAGTTGAAAATACCTTCTTTGAGTTCGATGTAGAACTGATCGAACGGGAATCAACGAGGAAGGTGTAAGGGTTTTGGTGCCTATGTTTTTGGTGTCAGGCACCGCAATTACACACTTGTGTAACGCCGGTGCCTGGCACCGAAAAGGCACGAGAACGAAATCGACAAACAAAAAGGAGGGCTCGCGATGGCAGCTAAGATTACGGTAGTGGGAAGCATTAATATGGATCTGGTGACGATTTCGAACAAAGTTCCGAAGATGGGGGAGACGCTTCTCGGACAGGAGTTTAAAACGATTCCCGGCGGAAAAGGGGCGAACCAGGCAGTAGCTGCCGCAAGACTGGGAGCGGATGTCCGCATGGTAGGCTGTGTTGGAGATGATGTTTTTGGCTCCGAGCTCAAGGATCATTTAAAAAAGCAGGGATTGGACGTAACTGACGTAGAGCAGGTCCCTGGCTCCACCGGAACAGCGACCATCCTTGTATCGGAAGGAGACAACAGCATCATCGTTGTACCGGCGGCCAACCATCAAGTAACCCCTGAATTTGTGGGGAAAAAGCGGGATGCGATTGCCGGAAGTGATTTTCTCCTCGTTCAGCTGGAGATTCCGCTGGAAAGTGTTCAGAAAGCAGTGAGCATCGCCAAGGAAAACGGTGTAAAAGTAGTCCTCAACCCTGCTCCTATTCAGGGGTTGTCTGAAGAACTCCTATCGCAAGTCGACTACATCACACCGAATGAACACGAACTCGAATTGCTGCTGAAAGGGCGGGATGAACAGTTCATCAAGGAAAAGGTCATCGTAACGAAGGGTTCAAAAGGCCTAACTTTTTATAAAGATGGAGAAGAGATCAACGTCCGTTCATACAAGGTCGACGTTATCGATACGACAGGTGCGGGTGATTCCTTTAACGGCGGTCTTGCGGTCGGACTAAGCCAGGGGCTGTCCCTGAAAGCTGCCTGTAAATTTGGCAACGCGGTTGCTGCCCTCTCGACGACAAAGCTCGGGGCGCAGAACGGAATGCCTACGAAAGCGGAAGTTGAACAGTTCATCGCGGTTAACGGCTGATCCACTAATTACTCCCGTTCAAATCGATGCAAGAAAACACCATGAGAAAGGAGTGATGCAGATGAAAAAACAAGGCATACTGAACAGCGAGATCGCTTCGGTTCTCGCGCGAATGGGCCACACAGATACGATCGTCATCGCCGACTGCGGCTTACCGATCCCGGATAATGTTAAACGAATCGACATCGCCCTGTCGATCGGGACACCCGGTTTCCTGGAAACATTGCAGGCAGTCGCGGATGACATGAAGGTTGAGAAGGTGACACTGGCGCAGGAGCTGGAGGAGAACGAGGCGTATCTCAAAAAAGTTCTGGACACGGTGCCAGGCACCGCGCAGGAGATCGTGCCTCATGAAGCATTCAAGGACTTAACGAAGAATGCGAAGGCGGTCATCCGCACAGGTGAAACGACACCTTTTGCCAACATCATTTTACATTCGGGGGTGATTTTCTAATGAAAGAGCAGTCACTTGTTCACTTATCCGGTATCTATAAATCATTTTCAGATGTTCATGTGCTGAAAAATGTGAACTTTGATGTGAAGGCTGGGGAAGTTCATGCCCTAATGGGTGAGAACGGCGCAGGCAAATCAACATTGATGAAGATCATGGCTGGCATCTATGAACGAGACAAAGGGACGATCACGGTGAAAGGGAAGGACGTGTATTTTTCCAATCCGAAAGAGGCTGAAGAGATGGGGATCGGTGTTGTGCATCAGGAGCTGAACATCATTCCGTATCTGACCGTGACGGAAAATCTTTTCTTGGGAAAGGAGCTGGCGTACGGCAAAACAGGCATCATGCGGACAACTGAAATGAGAAAACGAACGAAAAACGCACTGCAGCAGCTCGGTGTGGAGCTCAATCCCGATGCGGTGGCCGGCGAGCTTTCGGTCGGACAGCAGCAGATGATCGAGATCGCAAAAGTGCTTGAAACGAATTCCGACTGCATCATCATGGACGAGCCCACGGCGGCACTTACCGACCGTGAAATCGAGGCGCTTTTTACCGTGATTGAAAAACTGAAGCAGCAAGGCGTCGGAATCGTCTACATCTCCCACAGGATGGAGGAAATCTTTCAGATCTGTGACCGGATCTCGGTACTCCGGGACGGTGATTTTATCGGTACGAAGATCGTCAAGGAAACGAATTTCGACGAGATTGTTTCGATGATGGTCGGCCGCCAGCTTGGAGAGCGTTTTCCTGAACGGCAGGCGAAGATCGGCCCGGAAAGGCTGAGAGTGGAAGGACTTTCAAGAAAAGAACTGTTTGAAGATATTCACTTTGACGTCAAACAGGGCGAAATCTTAGGTATCGCTGGCCTGATGGGCGCAGGGCGGACTGAGATCATGGAAGCGATCTTCGGCTATAAGAAGAAGGACGGCGGCACCGTTTATCTGAACGGCAAACCGTTGAATATTACAAAACCATCCGATGCGATTGCAGCTGGACTCGCGTTTGTGACAGAGGACCGCAAAGATAAAGGGCTTGTTGTAGGGATGACCGTCCGCGAAAATTTCACGCTTACCAATTTGAAAGCGGTGTCAAATGGCGGTGTGATCTCAGCAAGTGAAGAGCAGAAGGAAACAGAGCGTCTTATTAAAAAGTTACACGTCAAGACGTCCGGCGGCGAACAGATCGTCAAATCATTGAGTGGCGGAAATCAGCAGAAGATCGTCATCGGTAAATGGGTGAACAATCAGCCGAAAGTGCTGATCCTGGACGAACCGACCCGCGGGGTGGACGTTGGGGCGAAAAAGGAAATCTATCAGATTATGAATGAACTGACGGAGCAGGGAGTGTCCATCATCATGGTATCCTCCGAGCTGCCGGAAATTTTGGGAATGAGTGACCGGATTCTTGTCATTCATGAAGGAAAGATCAGCAGAATCCTCGATCGTAAAGAAGCTGATCAGGAAAAAATTATGCATGCTGCAACAGGAGGGATGTAACATGTCAGCCTCAACACGAAAGATTAGTATATTTCAGAAACTCGGTCCGCTCATCGGACTCGTCATCATCTTAATTGTCCTGTCCATATTAAGTCCGGAGTTCTTCACGTTAACGAATATTCTCAACGTTCTTCGGCAGGTCTCCATTAACGCACTCATTGCGTTTGGACTGACGTTTGTCATTTTGACGGGAGGCATCGACCTCTCCGTCGGTTCCATGCTGGCGCTTTCCGGAGCGATTACAGCCGGGCTGATGGCTGGCGGAACTGATCCGGTAATCGCGATGCTTGCAGGATTGACTGCCGGTACAGTAATGGGTGCGATCAACGGAATCATTATCAGTAAAGGGAAAGTGGCGCCGTTTATCGCGACACTTGCAACGATGACGATCTTCCGTGGGTTGACGCTCGTGTACACAGAGGGAAAACCAATCACCGGCCTTTCGGATGATATGAGCTTTGTCTTGATGGGCCGCGGATATTTCCTGGGAATTCCGTTCCCGGTCATCTGGATGCTGCTTGCGTTCGCTGTCCTCTGGTTCATCTTGAAAAAGACGACCTTTGGAAGAAGAACGTATGCAATCGGCGGAAACGAAGAAGCATCATTGCTTTCAGGGATTAAAGTCGGACGCATCAAAGTCATAATCTACTCGCTCACTGGTTTACTGAGTGCGTTCGCAGGTATTATTCTTACGTCCCGTTTGAATTCTGCTCAGCCTACGGCAGGAACGGCGTACGAGCTCGATGCCATCGCAGCCGTTGTGCTTGGCGGGACAAGCCTATCTGGCGGTAAAGGCTGGGTCTTCGGCACACTGGTCGGTGCCCTCATCATTGGGGTGCTGAACAACGGATTGAATCTGCTAAACGTTTCATCCTTCTACCAGCAGGTCGTCAAGGGCGGAGTCATCCTGCTCGCTGTCCTGATCGACCGGAAGAAGGCAGCGTAGGATTTTCGAGGAGGTTTGGTGCCAGGCACCGCAATTACACACTTGTGTAAGATCGGTGCCTGGCACCTGTCAAACCAATATAGCATTACGACAAAAAGGGAGGATTAATCAATGAAAAATATGTTCAAGAGTTTAATTGTTCTCGTCATTGGGGCTTTAATTCTGACCGCTTGTTCCACAAAAGCACCAGGTTCAGATGACAGCAAGAAAAAGGGCAAGGGAGATCTAAAGATCGGGCTATCGGTTTCAACACTTAACAACCCATTCTTTGTGACATTAAAAGAAGGGGCTGAGAAAGAAGCGAAAAAAGCTGGCGTTCAGTTGAAAACAGTTGATGCACAGGATGATTCTGCAAAGCAGGTCAATGACATCGAGGACTTGATCCAGCAAGGTGTGGATGTGCTTTTAGTAAATCCAACAGACTCAGCAGCGATTTCTTCTGCCATTGAATCAGCAAACAGCGCAAACATTCCAGTCATTACGGTTGACCGCAGTGCAGAAGGCGGAAAAGTAGTTTCTCATATTGCTTCAGATAACGTAGCAGGCGGAAAAATGGCCGGCGATTATATTGCCAAGCAGCTTAAAGGCAAGGGAAATGTAGTAGAGCTTGAAGGAATCTCAGGATCATCAGCAGCACGCGAACGCGGTGAAGGTTTCCATAAAGCAGTCGATAACCAGAAAGGCATCAAAGTCGTTGCAAAACAAACAGCAAGCTTTGACCGTGCTAAAGGCTTGAACGTTATGGAGAACATCCTGCAAGGCAACAAAAATGTCGATGCAGTATTTGCTCATAATGATGAGATGGCACTAGGAGCGCTACAGGCGCTTGAAGCAGCCGGTTTGAAAGATGTCGTTGTAGTCGGATTTGATGCAACGGATGATGCACAAAAAGCAGTAAAAGAAGGAAAAATGGCGGCAACTGTTGCTCAAAAACCAGACATGATTGGTGCAGAGGCTGTTAAAACAGCAGTAAAAGTGAACAAAGACGAGAAAGTCGAAAAGTTCATTCCAGTAGATTTGGATCTCATTACAAAATAAAAGCCATTTAGTGAGCGGTGCCAGGCACTCCAATTACACATTTGTGTAATGGAGGTGCCTGGCACCCGCTGCTTGTAGCACCACTTCTATTTCCGGGGAAATTCCACAATTTTTGCAGGATATCAGCCCTTCATTTTCATATATTACAAGGATAGATGTCAGGTGAAAGTGAAGGATGCTTGATACGTTTTACGATGCGATGGAACGGCTTCAGAAAGACACGGCCGACCAGCTTTTTAAAGTGCTGGAGAAGCAGAAGGATTACATCCAGTGTACGGACATGATCTATTTGTACGAGTACGAGCTGTACAGGCTTCGATATTTATGCTCACCAACCGGCTGCAGGAATTTGACGAAGCCGCAGCCCTGATGCACAAATACAATTCTAAATTTTCTCCGTTCGAGGCCTACCTTTTCACTTTTTACAGGGCATTTACTATGGCCAGAGAGAACAGTTTGCCCATGCATTAGCCATCCACAGCCGGAACGAGGCTGATGCAGAGCTGTATCTTACGAAGGTGACAGATTACTATTATTATTTATCTGCTGTACATGGACATCTGTATCATTATTCCTTGTCTGTACATTATGCCTACAAAGCGCTTCGGGTCTATCAGAACAGCAACAACCTGCTGCGTATTGTGTATGTCAAAATGATATTGGCCGTTAACTTTATTTTTATCGGAGAATATGAGAAAAGCGAGGAGATGCTGCAGCTCATTTTACGCGATGCCGAACAGCTGAAGGACAAAGAAATCAGGGAGCTCGGTTTTCATAATCTGGGCTTTCTCCATTTCAGAAGAGGCCAGATGCGTGAATCGCTCGACTATTACGCAAGGGCTCTTCAATTAAAAGAGGCATTAAGGCGTACGGCCTGCGATAATTTTTGTTGAAGTTTAAAAGCTGATTAATAGAGAAGAAGATGCTTGGGGGAGCATCTTCTTCTTTTCGTTTGGGTGCGATTTTTTGCATCTCTTGCTTCTCGCATGTAAAAAATACTGCTTTGTTTTATAATAAATCTATACCAGATAAAGGAGACTGCTTACATGCATCAAATGCCAATTGAAATATCAAGTACTGATGCTTTGAACAGTATTGGTGAAGTCATGCTTCTTGCAGATAAAGAGTACAATATTATCTGGATGAACCTAAAAGCGAAAGAGGTTTTAGGGAGTATTGCCCCGTTTTACGGACTTTCGGGTTCAGATGATTTTATCGGTTTGAATATGGACTTTTTTCACCAAAAGCCTGACCATCAGCGCAGAGTAATGGGACAGCTCAAGGATGGGCATAGAGCAAGGATCAATATTAAAGACAAAGTGATCGCAGATATCGTAATTACCCCTATTCGAAAAGACCAAAATCAAGAAAACCTGGTAGGTTATATGGTCATGTTAATGGACGTTACCTCCAAAGCCCAAGAGGATAATCGTAAAGAGAAACTAATTAAAGACCTCTCTGTGCCGATACTGAATATTTGGGATCGAACGATTGCTCTAACGCTCATAGGAAACCTGGACATAGAACGGGGAGAGCATATTATAACTACAGTTCTAGAGGAATGTGTCCAAAAGCACGTCAGGTTTGTAATGGTCAGTTTAAGAGGTATCACCACCTTTGATGATAGTGTCAGAAATAATCTGACAAAACTATATGACTGTCTGAACCTAATTGGAGTAGAATGTATTGTTGTTGGCATTAATCCTGAGCTGGCAATAAGCATACAAGAGTTAAATAATATCCCGACATTTAAAGATGCTCATGCTGGATTAAAATATATTATTTCTTTGGAAAATAGCAAGTAGAAGCTTTCCGTTGGCGGATTTTATCTGAAAAGTTTGTCAGTTTTTAGCTTTAAAAGTCGCTTTTGTCCCATAAACCTCGCATCCATGTTAAGGTGGCAAAAGATGTTTTTATTTAGGGATTTTCGACTTCTCTTAGTCACCCCTTTAAAAGGGAAGGAGTCAGAAATGGGAAACATTAGCGTTTTTTTAGATGACTACCGGAAAGCACCCGAAGGCTATGTTTTAGCGGAGACGATTGACGATTGTATGGATTTGCTGCGAAATTTTCCTGTCGAACATCTTTCTTTGGATCACGACTTAGTAAATAAACACAGGAATGGTTTAATGCTTGTTCAAATGATGGTGGATGAAAGATTATTTGCCAACCGCATAACGATTCATTCTGCCAATTCAGTTGGCGGCAAAGCGATGTACAACTGCCTAAAACAGGCACAAACAGATTCTATCCTTTCAACCTCGACCATTGTATCGTTAAGACCCCTGCCCCTAAAATATTTCCCGCCTAGGGTTCTCCAGCACTATTTAGACGTCCAGTAGACCTCTTTTCTAGTAGACCACCTATCGCATTGAGACATATACAAAACACCATCATAAGGCTGCGATGGCCCAAATTTTTTTGGGGCGGAGCAGTCTTTTTTGTACTCAAACTGAAAATGATGTGCTGGTGCCAGGCGCCGCAATTACACAAGTGTGTAACGCTGGGTGCCAGGCACCAAACAAACTGAATAGCTCCAAACTGAAAATGATGTGTTTGGTGAGTAAATGTTAGAAAACCGTGAGTAAAGTGTGTCGAACCGTGAGTAATCGGATAATTTTGGTGAGTAAAAACTTTATTTCCGTGAGCGCCGGCTTTATAAAAAATACTATCGGTTATTATCACATGGAAAACCCAGCGGAAAAGCCATTACTGCTGTAGCCAGAGAACTCGCCGGTTTTATTTGGGCCATTGCCCAAGAGATGGATTCATCGAAGAATTCCGCTTAAAAACGAAGCCGCAAGACGAAACACCATTCACCAAGAACTGAACGCAGGGCCCGGAGGCAAAGGCAAAAACCGTAAGGGATAACCCACTAGCGTTTACTTGTGCTAATCCATGTGATGAACGCACGTCGTGAGTTAGTGGAAGGTCCTCAGACGGAACGATAAAATGTGCGAACCCACGGATATCAGTATGCCAATCGGAGTTGAGAAGTTTTGCCTTCGTGCCGTGCGCTTATTCTTCTTTTCAGCAAAGCTGACAAAGGAAATAATGGTTAACCGCGAAAAGGAGCACATCTAGCTGCTTTTATTAAGAATGCGTAAAAGAAACTCTATAACCTAATTTACGGTTTGAGTTGACAGTTTTGTTCATATCAGTAAACCAAACAAAACCGTGAGAAACCAAAAGTGCCAGATCGAATGTACTCGGCTGGCCGTGAACAAATGGCCGATTTGACTGGCAGTATACCAAAAAAAGGCAATAAAGCTACTAGGTTGCTTCCCTTTTACCCCCGAACCTTCCCTGTCGACTCCCGCACGATCAACTCTGACGGAAGCAGCAGTTCGATGATCGGCTCATCCTTATGCTGCATGCGCCACATGAGCTGCTCGACGGCTTTTCGGCCGTACAGATCCAAATCAATGTTCATCGTCGTGATCTTCGGAATAGACAACCGGGACAGCATTCCGTTGTCAAAACTGCAAACGGAGGCTTGGCCTGGAACATTGATGCCGTGCTGCTGCAGGGCGGACCTCACAAAAAATCCAAACCCATCGTTCACGCAAAACCAGGCACTGGGCTGAATATCGAGCCCCTGCACAAGCGCCGTAACCTCCTGATCATCTTCAAGAACTCCACTGAACACAAAATCCTCCTTAAGCGGGACCCCATGCTCCTGAAGTGCGAGCCTGTAGCCTTCCAAACGCTCCTGGTAACTCGGGGAAAGTGTGACGTTTCCAACGTACGCGATATCCCGGTGGCCGAGCCCGATCAGATGCTTGACCGCGGTATACGCGCCGAACCGGTTGTTCGTCACAATGGCATCCGCCTGAATGAGTGGATGGTGGTGGTCGATCATCACTGTCGGTATGCCGGTCGCAATCACGGCGTTACTGTACTCCGTACTGATGTGCGAGAGAATGAGCACACCATCGACCTTACCCTCCGCGATAAAGGAAGGAAGGAGAAGATGGTCTCGTGCCTCGGTGTTGACCGACTGGATGAGCAGGTTCATCCCGCGTGCGGCCACTTCTTTTTCAATACTCAAATAGATTTCTCCGAAAAAACTTTTAAGCGAGAACGCATAGTCGGAAGCGATCAGACCGATCGTTCCTGTTCCGGTGCCAGCCAAACCATTAGCCACAACGGACTTTTTGCCGCTGTATCCCATTTCTTGTGCCGTTTTTTCCACGAGCTTTCTCGTGGCCTCACTCACGCCCGGTTTCCCGGACAGTGCCTGGGAAACAGAGTTTTTCGATATATTCAATGCATCGGCAATATCTTGCATAGAGATTTTTTTCGCCATTTCTCTTCAACCCTTCAGCTTTTATCATCTATATAAATTACACACGACCATTTTGTCACGTTACAGTTAAACTATAACCCAATCCAACGAACTCGTAAACTATCACAAGTAAATTCAACCATTTATTTTCAGATAAAAAGATTTGACAGAACTTTTGTAATCATGTAAAACTGTACTTGTAAAGTTATTAATCACATTACAAAGTTACAAATAGAATAAAATGTAATGTTTTCCAAACGAGCGAGCGTAAATTTTTTTGGGGAAGATGACAGCGCTTACTCGAACTATCATATTGGGGGATATTGTGATGAAAATGAAGAAGGCAGCTTCACTTTTGCTTGGTGCGACACTGACCGTTTCGGCGCTCTCGGCTTGTTCGACGGGAAACCCGGTAAGTGAAGATTCATCAAAGAACGGAACGACAACGATTGAGTTCTGGGCAGCACCAAACCCGCCTCAGCAGGCGTACTGGAAAAAAACCGCCAAAGAATTTGAAAAAAGCCACCCGAAAATCAAGATCAAGGTGAGTCCGATCAAGGAAAGCCCAACGTCGGAAGCGAGCATCCAATCCGCGATCGCGGGTAAAGAAGCACCGACGATGTCTGAGAACATCAACCGCGGATTCGCTGCACAGCTCGCGGAAAGCAAGGCGATCGAACCGCTGAACAAGCTGGATGGATATAATGACATCATTCAATCCCGCAGCATGAGTGACACGATCAAAGGCTGGAAATTCTCTGACGGCAACCAATATGTATTGCCGATCTCCTCTAATGCCATGCTGTTCGGCTGGAGACTCGATATCCTGAAAAAGCTTGGCTATAGCGAGCCGCCGAAAACCTACAGCGAAGTGATTGACGTAACAAAGAAACTAAAAGCAAAGTACCCGGACAAATACTTATGGGCAAAGCCAGACCTTGCTGATCCGACGGCCTGGAAGCGCTGGTTCGACTTCTTCATGCTTTATGACGCGGCGTCACAAGGAAACAATTTTATAGAAGGAAGCAAGCTCGTGGCTGACGATAAAGCCGGTGTGGATGTGCTGAACTTCATGAACGATATCCGTCAGGAAAAAGGCATCCTTACGAAGCAGTCGAAGGATCCGTTCGAAACCGGTCTTGGCATCTTTACCGACATCGGACCGTGGACGCTTACGTATTGGGCAGAAAAATTTCCGGAGATGAAATACAAGGAAACGTTCGCTCTCTCCACACCGCCAGTGCCGGACGGAGCAAGTACAAAGGATGTATCCACGTTTGCGGATACAAAAGGCCTTGTCATCTATACCTCTGCCCCTGAAAACGAGAAAAAAGCAGCGATGGAATTCATGAAATGGGTATATTCGAAGCCTGAGAACGATGTGAAGTGGTTTGAGAAGACGAACATGCCGCCTGCACGCGATGATTTGGCAACCAACGATGCGTTCAAACCGATCTTTGACAAAAATCCAGCGCTCAAGCCTTACGCAGTGGCGGTTCCAAATGCTGTTCCATCCATTGATAACGCGAAATACAACGAACTTCAAACCTATATTGGCCAATATGCCGTCAACCCTGTCGTAAAAGGGGAAGTACAGCCGAAGAAAGGCTGGGAAAAGATGAAAGAGGCCATTGAGGGGGATCTCAAGTAATGAGAACCAGGCATAATAACAGGTTGGGCTGGCTATTCGCCAGTCCTTACCTTTTATATGGGCTGATCTTTTTCCTGATCCCGCTCGGCTGGTCGTTCTATTTGTCGATCACTGACTGGAATTTGATCGCTCCCGTTTTTCACCATGTCGGCTTTGAAAACTTTATGAAAGCACTAAAAAGCCCTGGGGTCCATGCCGCATTCATCGTTACGTTCAAGTTCATGATCGTGTTCGTGCCGATGGTCATCGCCTCATCATTGGTCGTGGCGCTCGTCGTTCACGGCCTGCCGCGGTTCAAAGGCTTGTTCTTGATCGGTTTCTTCCTGCCGTACTTGGCCTCCGGTGTCGTATCGTCCTTCATCGTGAAAGGATTTCTTTCCTATAACAGCCCGGTGAACAAGTTTCTGCGCGGCACGTTCAGCCTTGACGTAAACTGGCTTGGCACTCCGTTTTCAGCACTATTGGTCGTTTCGGTGATCATGGCCTGGAAGTTTACCGGCTACTACGCGCTCATCCTGACGTCAGGCTTTGAATCCATTAACAAGGAAATTTACGAAGCGGCCGACATCGACGGAGTCAACGGCTGGCAGCGTTTTTGGAAAATTACATTGCCGCTGCTTTACCCTGCGCTGTTCACAACCCTTACCCTTTCGATCGGCGTGACCTTCGGAATTTTTACCGAGGTGTACCAGCTGACAGGGGGAGGGCCGAACTTCGCGACCAACACGTGGCAGATGGAGATCTACAAGCAGGCATTCCAGAACCTGTCCGCCGGCTATGCGTCCTCTGTAGCGCTCATCGCATCGGTTGTCACGTTCATCTCGATCTTCATCATTCGAAATTTTTTAGAAATGTGGGGGAAACGAAATGGCTGGACCTAAGAAAAAGTCACTTACCATCCGCTATATCATGGCGTTTCTGCTCTTGTTTATCATGGTGTTTCCGTACCTCTACATGGTGCTGAACTCGTTCGCTGACTGGAACCAGGTGGACCGGAAGTTAATCCCGGACAGCTTTTCCCTTCGTTCCTATGAATGGCTGCTGAGCGGCGGGCAAGCGGCTGAACCGCGGCCGTGGATCCGTGCCTTTTTCAACAGCCTGATTGTTTCCACCGGCTCCACAGCGCTTATGATGGTGACCGGTATCGTCGTCGCCTACGCGCTCGCCAAGCTTCAGTTCAGCGGCCGAAATTTCCTGAACAACGCGATCCTGTTTCAAATGTTTTTCCCTGCGATCATTCTGCTCGTGCCGACGTTCCTCATCATCCAGCGTTTTGGACTTTATGATTCCTACTGGGCGATGATCCTGCCGAAAGCCTTGAGCCTGTGGGCCGTCTTCATGTACACGAACTTCTTCCGGGCCATCCCCGACACGTTTATTGAAGCAGCAAAACTGGACGGCGCTTCCGACTGGCAGATCATCTTTCGGATCATCCTGCCGATGTCGAAATCGATCACGATCGTTGTCTTTCTCTTCCTGTTCATGGAACGGTGGACCGAGCTTCTCTGGGACATGCTGGTCGTCAAGAGCGATAACATGCTGACACTCAATGTACTGCTGTCTCAGATGTTCGGGCCGTACGGCGGCTATCCGGGACCGATGTATGCGGCATCCGTCATCCTGACCGTGCCGATCATCATCCTGTTCCTGTTCTTTGCCAAAAAGTTTAAAGAAGGCATGCAGTTTACTCTGAAATAAAGGGGGATATCTCCATTGAAACTCATTAAATCCGACATAAAAACGTGCAGCGAACTGCGCGCGGAATACGAGAAAAAAGACAAGCCCGGCCTGCCTGAAAAAATACTAATTGAAGGTGTAGGCTGCCGGGATGTATATAACATTACCGCACCCTTTGATGATGACGGCCAGCTGATCATCGCCGGGCGAGTAGAAGCCCGGGAAAGCGAGCAATCTGAGGTTCGTTTTTTCATAGAATCAGAAAACGTATGGGTTCCGAGAGAGGGAACACCAGTCTTCCAGCTGCAGGATCCGTTTGTTACCCGTATTTCAGGAGAAATCATTTTAGGCGGGGTTGAGACCTTTCCACATCCAACCATTGAAAGCGCTCTTGGCTGGAGAACCGTGTTTTATAAAGGAAGCACCATTCATACCCTTGAAGACTTCTTTAAAGGCCCGGATGGCATGAAGGATCTGCGCATTGCAGAGCTGCTCGACGGTTCGATCGCCATCTTCACACGTCCGCAAGGCGAGAAAGGCGGAAGAGGGAAAATTGGCTTCACGGTCGTTCCTTCGCTCAACGACTTAACCCTGGAGGCCATCGAAAACGCACCACTTTTGGAAAATCAGTTTACGGATGAAGAGTGGGGAGGAGCGAACGAGATTCATGTCCTTTCCAGTGGATTGGTCGGTGTGCTTGGGCATATCGCGTGCTTTGATAAGTTAGGTGACCGGCATTATTATCCCATGTTCTTTGTCATGGATCCGAAAACAGGAGAGCATTCCGACATCGAACTGATCGCCGTACGAAACGATTTCCTGCCGGGTGCATCGAAACGGCCTGACCTCGTGGATGTGGTGTTTAGCGGTGGGTTGGTCCGAAAAGAAGATGGCACAGCTGATCTATACGCCGGTATCTCTGACGCAGAAGCCCATAAATTAACGATTCAAGATCCGTTCCTACCCTATGAGAGATAAGGAGACTGCAGCATGAATGTATATCGATACGAACAGAACCCCTTAGTAACACCTAGTGATGTCAAACCACACCGTCCAAACTTTGAAGTGATCGGTGCCTTCAACGCGGGTATCGCCCGATACAAGGACGAGGTCATCATGCTGCTTCGCGTGGCTGAACGCCCGGTGAGCGAAGACCCTGAAATCGTCAAAGCACCTGTCTATAACGTGGAAAAAAAGGAGCTCGAAATCCTGGATTTCCAGCTTTCCGACAAAAACTATGATTTTTCCGATCCGCGTGTCATTCGAAAGGCAGGCTCCGAGCAGTTTGTTTATCTGACATCTTTATCTTACTTGCGGATCGCCCGAAGCAAGGACGGCCGCAGCTTTACGATCGACCCGGATCCTTTCTACTATCCGTCCAACGAGCTCGAGACCTTTGGCATCGAGGATCCGCGAATTACACAGATTGAGGGGACGTATTATATCTACTTCAGTGCCTGTTCACCAGTCGGCGTGGGAGAGTCGATGATTTCCACGAAAGACTTCCGAACGATCGAACATCATGGCATGATCTTCGCACCAGAAAACAAGGATGTTCTCATCTTCCCGGAAAAAGTGAACGGAAAATACTACGCCCTTCACCGCCCAGTACCTAAAAGCGCCGGTGCACCGGAGATCTGGATCGCTGAATCTCCGGACCTCCTGCATTGGGGCAACCATCAATACTTGCTCGGACTGCGTGACGGCATGTGGGACAACGGCCGCATCGGCGGCGGTGCAGTCCCGATCAAAACGGAAAAAGGCTGGCTCGAACTGTACCACGGCGCTGCTAAAGACAACCGCTACTGCATGGGCGCTGTACTGCTCGATCTGAACGACCCATCAAAAGTAATCGCCCGTTCCGAGACCCCGATCCTTGAGCCGGAAGCCGACTACGAAGTGAACGGCTTCTTCGGCAACGTCGTGTTCTCCTGCGGGGCGCTAGTGGAGGGCGATACTGTGAAGATGTATTACGGGGTGTCCGATACGTCCATGGCGTGTGCGGAGCTCAGTTTGAGTGAGATTTTGGAATCGTTAACTAAAAAGTAGTAAAAAAAACGGCCTTGAACCATGTTCAAGGCGTTGTCTCTTTTCAATAACTTTAGACATTACATTTTTTTACTTATTGTTCGTATTATACTATTAGAAAAGGGGGAATCGCGATGGAAAAGGTACTTATTCTTGGGGCAAGCGGTCTTGTAGGAAGAGCTTTAATAGATGAATTTAGAGATGGATTTGACCTCTATGGAACATATTCTTCTTCGTTAACCAGTCTCCCGGACGGCAAGCAGTTCAAATTGGAAGTTCAACAAATCGATAAGCTGAGGGAACTTACACGTTCAATTAAACCCGACATTGTGATTTCCTGCCTAAGAGGAGAGTTTAAACATCAGCTGCAGTTACATAAAGAATTGGCAACGGAATTACGAAACAGCAATAGTCGGTTGTATTTCTTTTCTACCACTAATGTATTTGATGGGGACTGTTCTAAACCACACACAGAAACGGATATACCTATTTCCGAATCAGATTATGGGAAGTTCAAAATAGAATGTGAAAATATGCTAAAAGAAATTTTAGATGAGCGAGTGATGATCATCCGAATTCCAGCCATATGGGGTAAGAACTCTCCAAGATGGAGCTTAATCCAAGAAAGCATAAAAAATAAAGAAATGATTGATGTGTACAGCAATTTAGTATGTAACAATCTTTTGGATGTTCTGTTGGCAAAACGGCTGCGGTTTATTATTGAAAATAAGCTAAAAGGTATATTTCACTTAGTTTCAGAGGATATGATGACTCACGCACAATTCTTTGAACAGATCATTAATACACTTTCAAATGAAAAGAGCATATTGCGATATAGATTTTTCCAAGATAATGCAGAAATACGTTTTTTTGCATTGAAATCAAATCGTGATGATATGCCAAGGACGCTGCAATGCACGAATAAAGATATTATTTCATACCTGGTACGTTCTACCAACGGGTGTATGACTTAGGCTGCCATTTGGCAGCTTTTCTTGTTCAGCTAACGCCCGATAGCATTCCTGTAGAGAGTT